>JAHWIT010000101.1 GCA_019322455.1 Candidatus Woesearchaeota archaeon | reverse complement strand
CTGTAATTGGTTTTGGATTTGCTACAACAGAAGAAGCTGAAGAGTGGAGGCAGAAGAAACTTAAGTTATTGCATTTAATTGCTGGTGTAATTATTTTATTATTAGGAATAGGTATGTTGATTGCTTTATTTTTGGGTATGGTTTAATAAAATTAAATCATTTATCCTCCCCATTACCGCACAACTAAGAACGAAGAGTCAGACTCACTTCGTTCGTCTGGGTACCTGAATTTCCCCCAACATTAATGTTTTTTTGCACAACTGATTGCTTTATATTTTTCCTGATTTTAGGTATTCTTCAATGTCTTCTACATCCATATGTGTTTTGGATTCAAATTTTCTGTTAAATTCTTTTCTTTGTTTTTTTAGATATAATCCAAATAATAATCCACAGCCAATTCCAATTAGATGTGCAATATTTCCAACTCCAGATGGAAAAAATATTCCTAAGGAATCAATTAGAATCCATACAATGCCTGCAACCCATAATGGCATTGGAATTATAAAAAGAAATAGTAGTCTTAGATTAGGCATTAGGATTATTAATGCTCCTAACATTCCCATAATAGCTCCGCTTGCACCTAGTGCTCTTGCATAAAAGAAGCTTGAGAAAAATGAGGCAATAAGCCCTGATAATAGATATATGAAAAGAAATTTTTTTGGACCAATTTTGTGTTCTAGCAATGGCCCAAATAAAAGCAATCCATACATATTAAAGAAAAGATGATTTAAGCCTCCATGCAAAAACATAGATGTTAAAAGAATCCAGGGCCTTCTGAATATATCACTTGATATTAACATAAATGCTTCTGTAAAGCTTATACCTAATACTATTTGCAGTATAAAAAATAATATATTTATTCCAATTATTGGCATTACAGCTGTTCTAATTTCAAATTTCATTAAGCGTTTTAATAACTGGTAGTTTTTAAATCTTTGTTTTATATTGTTTTTCAACTATATTTTAGTTCATAACAATATTTAAATAAGGTTTTGTATATTTTTATTTATGCACACGCTAGTTTCTTTTGAGGGGGAATATTATGGAAAAGGATATTCTTAGTTCAATTGCTAATAAATCAGATGAATCTGAATTCTTTACTCCTATTCCTGATGGTTACAAAGTTGGGGAGATCAAATATATTATTGTTGCAGGAAGTGTTATGAGTGGAGTTGGAAAAGGGATATTTGCTTCTTCTCTTGCAAAGTTATTACAATATTATGGGTTAAAAGTAACTCCTATTAAAATAGATGGTTATTTGAACCAGGATGCTGGAACATTGAATCCTTTTAGGCATGGAGAGGTTTATGTGTTGGATGATGGGATGGAGTGTGATATGGATCTTGGAAGCTATGAAAGATTTTTAGACCAGAATTTAAGCAAAGACAATTATTTGACTGCTGGAATTATTTTCAGCAGAATTTTGGGAAAGGAAAGAAAAGGAGGTTATTTAGGAAGAGATGTTCAATTTATTCCTCATGTTACTGGAGAGATTAAAAGAGCTGTTAGAGAACTAGGAATGAAAAAGAATGCAGATATTGTTTTGGTTGAAATTGGAGGAACTATAGGAGATTTTGAGAATGCATATATTCTTGAGGCAATAAGAGAATTGAAGTATGAAGAAGGGCCTGGAAATGTTTGTTTTATTGATTTGAATTATATTATAGAGCCTCCTAATTTAGGAGAGCAAAAAAGCAAGCCTGCTCAGTCTGGATTGCATAGATTAAGGGCGCTTGGGATACAGCCTGAGATGATTGTTTGCAGAAGTGTCAGTCCTGTTACTGAAAAGATAAGAGAAAAGATTAGTGTTTATTCTAATGTTCCTTTGCAGAATGTTATTGGATTGCATGATTCATCAACTGTTTATGAAGCTTCTTTGTTATTAAAGGAAATAAAAGCTGATGAAAGAGTAGCTGATATTTTAGGACTAAAGAGAAAGATCAATAATAGAATTCAGAAAAAAGAATTAGATAAATGGAGCACATTTGTTAAGACATATTTACATGCTAAAAGAATAATAAAAGTTGGAATTGCTGGAAAGTATATGGGGTTGTTAGATTCTTATGCAAGTATCTTAAAGGCTTTAGAGCATGCTGCAACTCATAATAATGTCAGGGTTAGAGTAAAGTTTATTGATACAAGTGAGATAGAAAAAGGCAAAAAGACTATTGTTGAGGAATTAGAAGATATTGATGGATTGATTGTTCCAGGCGGTTTTGGTGTAAGAGGAACAGAAGGAAAGATTGATTGTATTGAATATGCAAGAAAAAATGATATTCCTTTTTTAGGATTGTGTTTTGGGTTTCAGATGGCTGTAATTGAGTTTGCAAGAAATGTTTGCGGTTTAAAAAAAGCGAATTCTACTGAGATTGAGCCAGATTGTAAGGAACCTGTTATTAGTGTATTGCCTGAGCAGAAGAAGATAGAAGGTTTGGGAGGAAATATGAGGTTAGGCGGCAAAGATATTGAGGTTAAAGAGGGAACAAAGGCATTTGAATTATTTGAGAATATAAAAGTAAGAAGGAGATTCAGGCATAGATATGAGGTTGATCCAAAATATATTGAAATTTTAGAAAAGAATGGAATGATATTTAGCGGCAAAGCTCCTAAACATCCAATAATGCAGATATTGGAATTGCCTGACAAGAAATTTTTTATGGCAACACAAAGTCATCCTGAATTTGCTTCAAGACCATTGAGGCCAGAGCCTATGTTTAATGCTTTTATTAGGGTG
Organism: Candidatus Woesearchaeota archaeon; assembly: GCA_019322455.1. Lineage (GTDB taxonomy): Archaea > Nanobdellota > Nanobdellia > Woesearchaeales > WJKL01 > JAHWIB01. The sequence goes on along the minus strand of JAHWIT010000101.1, from coordinate 9,751 downwards.
ATACTTTGAGTTTTTAGCAATATTTATAAATAAAATACTGTTTTTGTTTTTAGGGGATTTAGGTGGAAGATTCTGAAATAAAGCAAGAAGAAAAAATAGAAAGAAAAGATATTTGGAAGAAAAAATTCTCTTTAAAGGAGTTTTATGATAAGAATTACAAGAAATTATTAATAATTCCTTTTTTAATGTTAATTTTAGCTGTTGGGCAGATTTTACTCCAGACTGCTGTTACTGGAGATTTTATAAACAAAGGAGTTAGTTTGAAAGGAGGATTAACTGTTTCTATTGATAAGGTTTGGGATGTTGCTGCATTGGAAAATTATCTAAATAATCAATTTCCAAGAGCAGATATTTCTGTAAGGGCATTAAGTAGTGCTGGCAGACAAATTGGAATTATGATAGAAGCAGCTGATGTTGAAGCAGATGAGTTGATGGAAGCAGTGCAGAATAAAGTTGGAAAATTAGATAAGGATAAATATAGTGTTGAGGTTATGGGGAGCAGTTTAGGAGCTAGTTTTTTTAAGGAAACATTTAGAGCTGTTATTATTGCATTTTTGTTTATGGGCATTGTTGTTTTTTTATATTTTAGGATAGTTACTCCAAGTATAGCTGTTATTTTAGCTGCTTTTTCTGATATTATTGTTACATTAGCTATTGTTAATGTTATTGGAATGAGGATTAGTACTGCTGGAATTGCTGCTTTTTTAATGTTAATAGGTTATAGTGTAGATACTGATATTTTATTGAGTACTAGAGTTTTAAAAAGGAAGAGTGGAACTGTATTGGATGGAATTTTAAGTGCAATGAAAACTGGATTAACCATGAGTGTAACAACACTTATTGCTATATTTATTGCATTAATTTTTGCCCAGAGTTTGATATTAAAACAGATTATGATAATATTATTGATAGGTCTTTTGGTAGACCTTCCAAATACATGGATACAAAATGCTGGAATATTAAGATGGCATTTGGAGAAAAAGAAAACTAAATTTACAGAAGAAGAATGAGCAAGATAAAAAAGATATTCACACATTGGAGAGTAATTATTGCTTTGGTAGCTATAGTTCTTGCTATTGTTGCAATTCATCCAAATACTTTTGTAAAAGGAGTAACAATAAGAGCTGTTGCTGTAAATAGTTCTGCTTCTATTGCAGGAATTGAGAGTCCAAAACCAACAGCTTCTCCGATGTCAAGGGAGAGAATTATTTCTATGAATAATATTCCTATTGAGACACTAGAGGATTATTATGAATTTATATCAACTTTGAAATCTAATAGAACTGTTCATGTAAAAACAAATAAAAAATTGTATAAGCTAGTTACAAAGGCTGAGATTGAAACTATTATTCTAAATGAAACTGAAACTAAGGAGATTGTTGAAGAGATATTTGATGAGGAACTTAATGAAACAGTAAATAAAACTAAAACTATTACTGTGAATAAGACAAAGAGTAAAATTCTTGGAATGGAGGATATTGGATTAAGTGTATATGATGCTCCTAAAACAAATATTAGAAAAGGATTGGATTTACAAGGAGGAACAAGAGTTCTATTGCAGCCAGAGAAAGAACTTGAGCAAGATGAAATGAGCATGCTGATAAGCAATATGCAGTATAGATTAAATGTTTATGGATTAAGTGATATTGTTGTAAGAGAAGCAGGAGATTTAAGCGGGAATCAATATGTTTTGGTTGAGATAGCTGGTGCAAAAGAAGAGGAGGTTAAGGATTTATTAGCTAAGCAAGGAAAATTTGAAGCAACTATTGGAAATGAAACTGTTTTTAGAGGCGGAAAGGATATTACTTATGTCTGCAGAAGTGCTGATTGTGCTGGAATTGATCCTATGAGTGGATGTGGTCAATCTGGGCAAGGGTGGGTCTGTAGGTTTAGGTTTGCAATAAGTTTAAGTCCTGATGCAGCTGAAAAACAAGCTGAACTTACAAAAGATTTAGAGGTTACAGCTGAAAACGAAGAAGAATATTTGAGTGAAAAATTAATTTTATATCTAGATGATTCTAAGGTTGATGAATTATTTATTGGAGCTGATTTGAAAGGGAGAGCTGTAACAGATATTCAAATAAGTGGAAGCGGTGTAGGAGCAACGCAACAAGAAGCTGTTTATGATAGTTTGGAAAGTATGAAGAAGCTGCAGACAATATTGATTACAGGAAGTTTGCCTGTTAAACTTGATATTGTGAAAACAGATACAATAAGCCCTATTTTTGGAAAAGAATTTGTTAGAAATGCTTTGTTTATTGGTTTAATAGCTGTTATAGCTGTTTTTTGTGTAATATTTGTAAGATATAGAAATGTTAAAGTTGCTGCTCCTATGTTATTAACAATAATTACTGAATTAATTATATTATTAGGATTAGCTGCATTGATTGGATGGAATTTGGATTTAGCTGCTATTGCTGGAATAATAATAGCCATTGGTACTGGCGTTGATCATCAGATAGTTATTGCTGATGAAATTTTAAAAGGAGAATCAGGAGCAATTTATGATTGGAAACAGAAGATCAAGAAGGCATTTTTCATTATAATGGCTGCTTATTTTACAACAGTTGTTGCTATGCTGCCGTTATGGTTTGCTGGTGCTGGATTGTTAAAAGGATTTGCGGTTACAACAATTATGGGAGTGAGTATTGGTGTCTTTATTGCTAGGCCAGCTTATGCTGCTGCTGTTGAAATATTATTAAGAGAATAAAATTACTTTGTGAATTTTAAGCATTAAAATCATTTTATAATAAAATGGCAACAAAGAGGTGGGCAATTGGATTGGTTTTTGTTTGTACATTATTTACTTCTTTTGCTCAAATCTTTTATAAGTTTGGAGCAGATAGACTAAGTTTTAATTTGATTAGTATAATAACAAATTGGCAGATTGTTCTTGGATTAACTCTTTATGGAATTGGTGCTGTTTTGTTAATTACAGCATTAAAAGGAGGAGATGTTTCTGTTCTTTATCCTATTGTTGCAACAAGTTATATTTGGGTTAGTTTGTTGTCAATGTATTTTTTTGGAGAAATTATGAATTTGTATAAATGGATTGGGATAATTGCAATATTTTTTGGTGTGATTTTTGTTGCAAAAGGAGGTAAAAAGGATTCTATAACTTATACAGATCCTGTTTAAAAATGGAAACTCAATTATGGGCAATTGGATTAGTATTATTTGCTTGTGTTATTGGTTCTTTAGGACCAATTTTTTTGAAAAAAGCAAGTGTAAAGATATCTTTTAGTTTGAAATCAATTATTTATAATAAATATTTAATTACTGGATTAAGTTTTTATGGTTTAGCAACAATACTTTTTATTCCTGCTTTAAAAGGAGGAGATTTGTCTGTATTATATCCATTTGTTGCAACTGTTTATATTTGGGTTAGTCTGTTGTCAATGAAATTGCTTAATGAAAGAATGAATAGATTTAAATGGTTGGGTATATTATTAATTATTATTGGAGTAACTTTTATTGGAGTGGGAAGTTAATGCTTCGCATTAACTTAGATCCTCCCCAATTCCTCACAACTAAGAGCGAAGAGTCAGACTCGGAGCGAAAAGTCACCTTCGCTTCGCTTATGCGGGTACCGTTCGTCTGGCTACCTGGCCCGCCCCGACAAAGAACATGGTTATGCACAACTGACAAAAGAGGTATATAATGAAAAAAGAGGTTATTGTTTTGTCTTTAGGAGGAAGTGTTGTTGTACCTGATGATATAGATGTTAAATTCTTAAAAGGTTTTAGAAGGTTAATTAAGAATTATTTAAAAAAATTCAAATTTATCTTGATTGTTGGTGGAGGTTGTACTTGTAGGTTGTATCAAAAGGCAGCTAGTTCTGTTGTTAAATTAGATACAGAAGATTTAGACTGGATAGGTATTCATAGTACAAGGCTGAATGCTCATTTAATTAAAACAATTTTTTCTGACGTTGGATATAAAAGAATTATAAAAAATCCTAATGAAAAAGTAAGATTTGATAAAGTGTTAGTAGCAGCTGGATGGAAACCTGGATTTAGTACTGATTATGATGCTGTAATTCTTGCTAAACATTATAGAGCAAAAACTGTTGTTAATATGACAAATATTGATTATTTATATAATAAGAATCCTAAGGAATATAAAGGAGCAAGAAAAATTGAAAAAATTGATTGGAAAGGATTTAGAAAAATAATTGGAAATAAATGGATTCCTGGAATGAATGTTCCATTTGATCCGATTGCAGCAAAAGAAGCTCAGAGGTTAAAGTTGAAATTAATTTTGATTGGCAAAAATTTAAATAATTTTAAGAATTTTTTAGATAATAAGAAGTTTAAAGGAAGTGTTGTTGAATGATATTAACAAAAAATGAAATTTTAAAGGAGATTAAGAAAGGCAATATTAAGATAACTCATTTTAATCTTAAGAATATTGGACCTGCTTCTATTGATTTGACTTTAGATAATAAGTTTAGAATTTTTGAAGGAAGCAAGAAGATTGTTTTAAGTGATAAAACTGATTATAAAAAATTAACAAAAGGCAAGAAATTGAAAGAGTTGGTATTAAATCCAGGTGATTTTGCTCTTGGAATTACAAAAGAACAGATAAAATTACCTGATAATATGTGCGGATGGTTAGGAGGCAGAAGTAGATTTGCAAGATTAGGGTTAATTGTTCATATTACTGCTAGTTTTGTTCAACCTGGTATAAATAATAAACAAGTTTTAGAGATAAAGAATGCTAGCAATAATATATTGGTTTTGAAATCTGGGGAGAGATTATGCCAGTTGATTATTGAGAGAACAGAAGGAAAGGCTCATTATAAAGGAAAGTTTAAGAAACAAGAGTTTTAGCTAATCTTAACTTTGGCTTTTTCTAATTTTAGAAGTTTATCCCATTGTTTGTCAACATGCTGCTGGATTTCTTTTATTTCTTTTTCATTAAGATGCTTGAATCTTCCTTGAATCATTAGATATTTTTCTACTGGAATTTTTTCAGCTGGTTTTTTTGTTATTTTAATAATTCCATCTTCAATTTCATAGAGTGGATAGACATTTGTTTTGAATGCGAGTCTTCCTAATTCTGGTGTTATATTAGAAGGAATTTTCCAGCCAGGGATACATGGAGTATAAACTTGGATATAAGCAGGGCCTTTATGAGCTAGGCCTTTTTTGACTTTGTTGTATAAGTCTAATGGGAATGCTATATTTGCAGTAGCAACATAAACATTTTCATTATGTGCTGCAATGATAAAAGGCATGTGTTTTTTGAATTCTGTTTTTCCATGGATTAATTTTCCTGCAGGGCTTGTTGTTGTTGCTGCATATTTTGGTGTAGCGCCTGAACGCTGAATTCCAGTATTCATATAAGCTGCATTATCATAACAGACAAAGCAAACATCATGATTTCTTTCAACTAAACCGCTTAATGCTTGGAATCCAATATCAAATGTTCCTCCGTCTCCTGCTATAGCTAAAACATTTGTGTCTTTTTTTTGGTATTTTAGTGCTTTTTCTATTCCAGCTGCAATTGCTGCTGAGTTTTCAAATGCTCCATGAATCCAAGGCAGTTTCCAAGCTGTTTGAGGATAAGGAGATGAAACTACTTCCATACAACCTGTTGCAGAAACAACTATTGTGTTTTTGCCAGCAGCTTTTGTAATATGACGCATAGCAATTGCAGCTCCACAGCCAGCACATGCTCTATGACCTTTTTCAAAAAATTCTTCTTCTGGCAGTCCTGCAATTGTTTTTTGTTTTTCTTGAGGCATTTTTAAAATAACCAGTCTATTATTGTTTGTTTTGATTCAATTGTTTTTTCAATTGCTGTTTTTATATGATCAAGAGTTACATCTCTTCCTCCTAATCCACAAATGAAGCTATTTACAACTGTTTCTTTGTGCTGCAAGGCAGATTTTATCTCAGAAAATAATGTTCCATGCTGACCAAATGAAATATTTCTATCTAATATTGCAATTGCTTTTAGATTTTCAGTTGCTTTTATTATTTCTTTTTCTGGAAAAGGCCTGAATGTTTTTATTTTAATTAAACCAACTTTTTTGCCTTGTTTTCTTAATTCTTCAACAACATGTCTTGCTGTTGCTGTGATTGTACCAATTGCTATAACAGCAAAATCTGCATCTTTTGTCATGAATTCTTCAATTAATCCATTTCCATAAGATCTATTGAATTTTTTTGAAAATTCTTCATGAGTTTTTTTGATTATATCAAGTGAATTTAACATTGCTTCTTGCTGCTGATGCTTAAATTCCATAAATGAGTTTGGATATCCAATTGGACCCATTGAAACAGGTTTTTTTGGATCTAATTTGTGAATAGGAGAATATTTAGGAAGAAACTGATCAACTTCTTTTTGAGATGGAATATCAACTGGTTCATATACATGCGAAAGTGTAAAACCATCCAAACAAACCATTGCTGGAAGCAAGATATTTTTGTTTTCAGCTATTTTATAAGCTATGATTATTCTATCTAGGGCTTCTTGTGCAGATTCAACGTAAAATTGAATCCAGCCAGAATCTCGTGCTGCAATACTATCACTATGGTCTCCCCAGATATTAATAGGAGCTGATAAAGCTCTATTTGCTACTGCCATTACAACTGGCAATCTCATTCCTGATGTTATGAAAAGAATTTCATGCATTAAAGCAAGTCCTTGTGAAGCTGTTGCTGTAAATGTTCTTGCTCCTGTAGCTTCTGCTCCTAGACAAGCTGATATTGCTGAATGTTCTGATTCAACATCTATTAATTCAGTGTCCATTTCTCCGTCATGAACAAAATCTGCAATTCTTTCTACTATATGTGTTTGAGGAGTAATAGGATAGGCTCCAATAACCTCTGGTTTGCAAAGCTTTGCAGCAATTGCAACAGCCATTGATGCTTCTATTACTTTTTTCTCTCCCATTTTATATTTTGATAATTGTTTCTTTTGGCCCTTTTTCTTGATCTCTTAGTTCTGTTTTTAGTTTATCTATTTCTTTTTCTACTTCTGTTTTGTCTGAATCTTCTGATTCATCAGCTGCAGATGGAGCTGGTTCTTCATCTAACCATTCATTTTCTTCATATTTTTTGTTTTCTTCTTCTTTTTCTTCATTAATCTCTTCTTCGTTTTCAGCTCCATTATCTTCTTCTATTTTTTCTGTATGTTCTTCTTCTTTTTTTGCTTGTTTTTTTATTTCTTTTTTCTCTTGTTTTGTTTTCTTTACTTCTACTTTTATTTCTTTTAGGTACTTTTTTGAGTTTTTTAAAAATTTTTTTAGTAAAAACATTAATAGATATAATATTACAGCTAGGATGACAAAGAAGACAACTGTTTGAGTAATCATATTTAGTGTTCCTTGGCATTCATAGGTTTTAAATATTCCACAAACCCAATGGCCATTAGTTCTTTTTCCTTGTGCCATTAAATATACTGCTGCTATTAAAGACAGCAAAAGCACACTTTTATTTTTTAAGCTCATTTTTTAACCACCTTTCATATTCTTTATTTGCTTTTGCATTTATTTGCAAAATGCATGGTATTTCATATGAATGAATACCTTTCACCTCTTTTTCTAATGAATATAATTTATTTTTTTGAGTTTTTGCAAGCAAAACAAATTCTTTGTCTTTTTGCAATTTTCCTTTCCATTTGTATAATGAATTTATTGGGAATATATTAGCACAGGCAATCAATTTCTTTTTTAGTAAATGGTTAACTATTTTTTCTGCTTCTGCTTTGTTTTTACAAACTATGTATTCAATAATCATTTTTCTTCTTTTATCATTTGGATACATTTAACAGGACATTCTGCTGCACAGATTCCACAGCCTTTGCAAAAATCATAATCAATAGTTGCTTTTCCTTCTTTATCTATTTTTATTGATGTGTCAGGACATTGCTGCCAGCATTTTCCACATTTTATACATTTATCTCTATCTATTACTGGTTTTAATGTTCTCCATCCACCTGTTTTGTTTTTTATTGATGAGCCTGGCTCTGTTATTATTGCTGCTATGTTAAATTTTAGTTTTTCTTTGTTCATTTTTCTTATTTTTCAATGATTATAGGACCTATATAACCGCATTTTTTGCAAATATATTTGCCAAATTTTCCTCCCATATATAATGTTATGTCAGAGGATTTACATTTTGGACAAATCTTCATTTAATTTGATTATATACCTCTTTTATAGACTGTTTATTTAAATCAATTATTTTTTGTTTGTCTTCAAAACGTTCTTCAATGCCTTTATATAATGATTCTAGGCTTACTAATTTTGTAACTTTTGAGAATGCTCCTAACATTGCTGTGTTTACAATATCTTTTTTGAATAAGTTTAAAGCGACAGAGGTTGCATCAACTGTATGTACATTAAAATTTCCTTTTATGTTTAATTTGTCAGGAGATTTATTTGAGTTAATTATGATTATTCCTTTTTCTTTAAGGCCTTCTGTTATATCGATTGTTTCTAATAATGAGGCATCTAATACTACAACAATATTTGGATTATAGATTAATGAACGTAAATATATTGGTTCTTTTGATATTCTTGTAAATGAGAATGAAGGAGCCCCTCTTCTTTCTACTCCGAAAGTAGGCATTGCTTGAGATTGATAATTGTCATGAAATGCTGCAATAGCTAATATTTGAGAGAAAGTAACTGCTCCTTGTCCACCTCTTCCAATTGTTTTGATTTCAATCATATTCTGAGATAAAATAGCCCTCTTTTTAATGTTTTTGGTAGTATTTAGCTGACGCTAAATACTTATCCTCCCCTGTTCCACACAACTAAGTTGATTATCCCTCCCCCACAGAGATGTTATTATTGTACAACTGATTCAATGTTTTTTGGTAAGCTTTAAATAGAAATAACAGTTATTTTAATAATATGAAATTTGAAGATTATAGGAAGAGAAATATTGAAGAAACAAAGAGAAAGGTAAAGGAAAGTGTTAAATCAGATAATTTTATTTTGCAGACTGTTAATAATATTGATGAAATAAGCAGGATATGCAATATTCTTATTAAGAGATTAAGAGAATGGTATGAACTTTCTAATCCTGAATATAGCAAGAAGATTACTGATCATGAGAAGTTTGTTGAGCTGATTATTAATTCCAAGGATAAGAAAGAGAAGCATTCTATGGGTGCTGATTTAAGCAAAGAGGATTTAGAGCCTATATTGAGATTAGCTAAAGAAATCAATCTGCTTTATTCTTTTAGAGACAAACAAAAAGAATATTTAGAAAAGGTAATGCAGAAAAACAATCCAAATATAACTGCTGTTGCTGGTTATTTAATTGGAGCAAAGTTGATTTCGCTTGCTGGTGATTTGAAGAGATTAATTATGTTTCCTGCTTCTACTGTGCAGTTGCTTGGAGCTGAGAAAGCACTTTTTAGACATATGAGAACAGGAGCGAGAGCTCCAAAACATGGAATAATACATGAGCATCCTATTGTTTCCCAAGCTAAAGAAAAGGGAAAAGCAGCAAGAGCTGTTGCTGACAAGATTTCATTAGCTGCAAAGGTAGATTATTTTAAAGGTAAATTTATTGGAGACAAGTTAAGGAAAGAATTGGAGGAGAGGTTTGGATGAAATGGGTTGTTATTTCAAAAAGAAAGAGAACACCATTATTAAATTGGTTGAGTGCAAAAGGCTTATGTCGGAATTATAATCGTTCTGTTAATTTTGATTACTCTCTTAAAAACTTTATTTTTGCAAAAGGAGCATGGTATATTGATGAGAAAGAACAAGAGCGTACAAAAAAGT
>JAHWIT010000100.1 GCA_019322455.1 Candidatus Woesearchaeota archaeon | reverse complement strand
CTATAAGGGCTTATCCTGCAATAAGAGTGGTTGAAAATTTGGGAAATACACAGCTTTCTGATGAATTTATTAAAAAATTGGAAAACCATGAAGGTTATGGTGTTGTTTTAGAGAATTTAAAATTATTAGAAGGAGTTTGGAAGAGACATTTAAGAAGAACAGCAAATAAGATTTTAAATTCTCCTTTAAATGTTTATATTTAGTAGATTTATTTAACAGGAGAATATAACATCATTATAACTTAACTTTCACCTTTTAGAAATCTATAATTTTCACTCTGTTCATACTCTCTTATTTTTGATGGATCAAATGATTCAGCCATTTCCTGATAGATTGTTCTGCCAGTATTTTCAAATTCCAAGTCTGGAAGTGAATCATCTTTTTTATAATGAAATAGCATTTTTACAATATTTCCTGCAGTTAAGTCTATAGAATCTAATTTATGTTTATTAATAGGGAATGTTAAACTTTCACCAGTTTCTTTTAATTGAATTTCAACTATGTCTTCTTCTCTGTTTACAACAATGCCTTCCAATGTTCCAGGTTTTTCATTTAATCTTCCTGGTAGAATTTGTTTAATATCTGGCATATTATTAATAAATTATTATATTCTTATAAAGTTTATGGAATATAATATCATTAGACTCAATTAAGGTCGATTTCTCGGGATTAACTAATGTGGACGCCAATATTTAAATAGAAGTTAATATTATGTTTATTTATGAATATATTTTTGATTAGAAAAGTAAGAAAATTTGTAAAACAAGATAAAATACAAACTACTAAAGACTTTAGAGAGGATTTTTTGAGTCATAAGTTTAAAGAAGATGATGTTAAGAATGCTTTGATAAAGGGGATCCATCTTAAGGCTTCAGAATTATATCCTAACCCTGAAAGATATAAATCAAAATTTTATGCTATTCATAAACTTTTTCCTAGGTATATCTTTATAGGATATGATATTTACAAAGACCATATAACACTTATTCATACAAGTCCTGCAGGAAATTGGGAAATCGGCCAATATAAAAAAGAAAAGAAGTTACTGAAAAAAAGAATTATAGGACTTTTCCTTTAAAAAATTCTACTTCTGTAGTAGGAGAGCTAAAGAAATTCTTAATTCTGCTCCAAAGAGAAGGATGTAATTCTTTTCTGACTCTTTCTGTTTCCTTTAAAGAAGAAAAGGTTTCTCCACATTTTTGACATTCTTTAACATTGATAGGCACACTCTTTCCTTTAGACATAACTATATCTTTAGTTTCTATTAATTTGCCTCCACAGAAATCACAAACACCATCCTTTTTCATGCAAAACACCTCTTTTTACTATCTTTGTGATTATCCCTATTTAAATTTTTCTTATTTATTTTGTATATATTTTTATTTGATACCATTTCCATAAGTTATTATTTTAAAGTAGTATAAAAAGTTTATTATTAAATTTTATAACCTGAGAAATTGAGGCTCGGCTGTATAATATAATTAGGTTCAATTTGGGCTGGTGCGTATGTTAGTTGAGAATTAAATTAAAAAATAAGGGGCAAGAATTATTTATTCAGCAGATGGTTTAGGATAATTTACCTTTATGTAATCTAACAAGCCTAGAGTTTTATTAAATTCTCCAGACCAGCAATAGACAACCACAAGGTTACTCAGATGTGTCGGTCTCTTCCTTTGTTGCATAGCATTTATGATATCCTCATAATTCACACCAGAATTTTTGTGACCCTTGTAAGTTGTCAGAGAAAACACAATTCCCTCACTAACTACATAAAAAAATAAATACCTGTCGTATAAGGGGGTTTTTTGAGCTTGAGCAATAAAATTTTCTCCAATAAGGGAACGTAATTGCGCTTCTAACCCCGGTGATACTAATGCTGCGGCCCAAGAGATATCTTGCTTTGATTTAGTAGATAAGGCTCTTTTTAAGGCATTATATACCTGGTCAGTTTGAAATTCCAATGATTCTAATTTTTCTTGATTAAATTTTTCCATATTTAAAATAAAAATAAGTTATTTATAAAACTTGTATTTTTTTTGAGAAAGGGGATAAATGTTATTCATCCAAACCATTGACAGTAATTTCTATCCAAGAATATTTTTCTTTAGGATGCTTAGAATTCCATTCTGCTATATTATCAACCAAAGTTGGCCTCTTTCCCATGCCAGGATATTCTTTGCCGCAAGAATCTCTGCCTCCAAAGGCATGATCACTTCCAAAACTAACTAATTTAAGAAAATCATGATATTTAGCTGCTATAACAAAAAAATCATTTTCTGGTTTATCATAAAATTCCCTGAATGCCTGAAGACGTTCATCAATAGTAGAAGATTTATTTGTGAAAACCTTGCTATATTTTTCAATCCTTTTTTCAGCATCATAAGGAAAAGAAGCAGGCAATATTTCTAGTCTGCCTTCTAAAGCTAATCTTAAAACAGGATCATAAGGTATTCTTTGTTCTAATTTCTTAGCCTCTTCTATGTAAGAGCTCATATCTATATCTTTATCTGGCATTGAGTCAACTATATTTGGATCTTTTATCAGGCTAAACAGAATCTGTAATCTCAATAAATACTCTTCAGTTATTCCTTCTTCATGAGCTCTTTCTAAATTAAAATTATCTATCAAATATGAAAGAACATTATAGCTATTATCACTAACTAACTTTAATTTTCTTAGTTCTTCCTCAGAATAATCTTCTAATTTTTTAGTAGGATCAAGATGTATTTTTCTTAAATGAACTCCGCAATATCTTGCACCAGGAGTAAGATATTTATCTATTGACCTTATAGTATTTGGATATGCTGCATTTATTCTTTCTTTGTTAGGAAAATCTATCAGCAAACTATTTGCTAAACTAACTCTTCCATCTAAATCAAAACCAGGAGGAGCAACAATATTGGTTCCTCGTTTTCTAACCATTTCTGAAGGATCAAGTTTTTTTGCTTTTTGTCTCTCGTTATGCTCTCTGACAATTCTTTCATTTTCAAAATACTCTTCCCATTCTTTATCTCTTTTAAAACCATGATAAAGAAGTGAAATACCTCCAACCATAGTTAAAATCCCTAAAGGCTTAAGATATTTTGGAGGTATTTCAAAACCAAAAATTTTAACATGAGTAGGTTTAGCAGGAGGATCAACTTTTTTCTCTGGTCTTTTTTCTGGCTCAGGAAGATCATCATCCCATTGCTTGTTATCTTTTCCCATAATTTACGGAAAAAATGTAGATTATTTATAAAACTTCTAGAAAAATAAGATGGTTAAACTTTTACCTTTTAAACTTATATAAGAATGCGTTCCTTCTTTGCTCATCACTCTTAAAATGGACTGCCTCAGAAAGTCTTAATTTCTTTAATGAATTTGTTACAGAACCAATTGAAACATCAAGCTTATTACTAATTTCTTTTGAGTTATACCAATTGGATTTAGATTTTTTTAAAAAATCATATATCTCTTGCTGTCCCATTTCTTGGTAAATTAAGAGATAGTTTATAAAACTTCTATTTTTAAAAGGGAAGTCTTATAAACAATAAAACATTCTTTAACAATATGTCAGATAATGTATGCTTAAAATGCCTTACAAAGATAGCTAATAACAGGTTGTATTGTGATGATTGTATAGAGAAATGAGTTTCTTATTTTAGTCTTTAGCTGCTTTGAAGAATTCTCTAAATCTATTGTTCTCTCATTTCTTTTGCTATTAGACTACCAAATAACCCTATATAAATACCCATCCAATTACAATAATTTTTTCTATTCCGCCAATTCCTTTTCTCTCTAGCATTTTTATTCTATTAAACCCCTATCAACTAAATAGGCTTCTAAGAGTTCTATTGTTTTTTGTCCAAAATTACGAAGCTGTTTTATTCCATGAGGATTTTCTTCCAATACTTCATAAATTAACAATGCATGCAGGTCTGTTGCCCTTGGATTAGAATCCCATAAATAAACAATTCCACGATGTAAACCTCTATACAATCTTTGAACAGTGTGTGACATTCCAAGTGATCTTTCTAAACTCTGGAGTTCACAGAACTCTACTTCTTTAAATGCTTCTTCACAGTCTTCCTCAAGTATTTTTTGACCTTTTCTGGTTAATATCATTTTTCAATTTTAAAAATAAAAGTTATTTATAAAGTTAGTGAGATTTCAAACCATTATCTCCTAAAAGGAGAGAATAAGATACAATTAATCTTTTTTCTTCTGTTTTCTTGCTAAATGCATCTTAAGAATTCCATCAATAAAGCAATCTAGACTTTTAAATGATTCATCATTAATACTAGATCTAATTTTATCATAATTTGATTTAATCCAATAGATAAATGATTCTCTATAATCTTCAAGTGGCAGTCCATCTGGCCAAAAAAATGAATCAGGAGCTATAAAATGCAGTGTTTCATCAACTAAAGATGTGTCAGGAAGATTTTGTTCTAAAAGTTGAGGTTTTTCTCCTTTGTTAATGTAGTTGTCCCATAAATCTTTTAATAATTTACCATATTCTTTATAAGACAAAGTGTTATAAGCTGTCACTCTTCCATCTTGGACAACACGGAGACGATATTTTCCATCCTTAGCTAAAGAATTAATAACAATATCTTTTACTAAAGTAGAAATTTCTTTTGACATTTTTATTCTCCTTCTCTTACTAAGATACTTTCAAGATATTGTTTTTCTATTTCGCTTTGACTAGATAAATTTTTAGGATCTGTTATTCTTAAAGATTCATATTTATCAATTAATTTTTTAATAAGGTCTTCACAAGCTTCATCATCAGTTTTTCCTTCACCCTTTACTACTTTTCCTATAAAACTCTTATCTGCTCTTGAAGGTAGATAAATTGAAGGCAGATGATGAACTGCTGTATATCCTTCCTTTACTTTGTATAAAGCTGTTTCAAGTCCTTTTCTTAATCTATATCCAGAAATTTCAATGATTCTTCTATATTGATCAACTCTTTCACGAATTGTTTCTCCTTCTTTTGCCATTTTTATTCTTCAAAAACTATGATTTCTTGTATCTTGGTTAATATCATTTACATTTAGATATACTACACAATTGGTTTTATAATTGCCTATTAAACCTCTGCATGCACCTTTTCCAACTGCCAATTCTGTTTCCTTCATAAAGGTACAGGTTTCTATCCATTTGCATGGTTTAGTTTTTTCTTCTAATTTTTCTTCTGGCATTTTTTATTTTAAATTTTCTGCAAGATTTCTATATACTTCAGCTATTTTCATACATTCATAAAATTGAGGTGGATGAGCATGTCTTGGTCTTAATTCTGCATAAACAGCAGCATTTTGTTCAGCTTGAAGAACTTCTTGTCTTAACATCTGTGCAATTTCTTTTCTTTCTTTTGCCTCTCCTATTCTTTCTCCAATGCCTTCAAAACAAGCTGCAGCTGTTACAATGCTTGCTAATCCCAATATAATTTTTGTAAATCTTTCCATTTTTATTCACCTTCTATATAACACCAATTTCCTGGTTTAGTAAGTTTGGAAACATCTTCAACTTGATCATCTTTTCTTAGTATTAAAGTGCTAAGTCTGCATGACCTATCATCTCCTTTATGAAAGATGTTTGCTACAGGATTCCCACTATATTTCTCAATGCTTTCAATAACTGCTTCAAGAACAAGCTCGCTAAGTAAAGCTGTTCCCATATCTTCAGGAGAAATGTACTGTCTATAGGAAATTCTTCTTCCTATATCCTTTTTTGTCCATTCTGCCATGACAAATATAAAACTATAAGTTATTTATAAAGCTTCTATTTTTAATATTTTTAATAAACTTTAAATATTAGAATAGAACTCTTCATTTAAAATGGAAATAAGTGGAGATGAATTTGAGGAAAAGGTAATTAAGCAAAGCAAAAAGATGCCTGTTGTTGTGGATTTCTTTGCTGACTGGTGTGTTCCATGCGGTATATTAGGGCCTGTTTTGGAAAAGATTGCTATAGAGAATGAAGGGAAATTTGTTTTAGTGAAATTGGATATAGACAAGAATCCAGATATAAGCAAGAAATATGCTGTAACAGCTGTTCCTGCTGTGAAATTGTTTAAAGATGGGAATGTTGTAAATGAATTTATTGGAGTACTACCAGAGGCTTCTATTAGAGAATGGCTGAAGAAAAATCTGTAAAAAAGGAATCTAAATCAGACTTAAAGGCTGCAAAACAGACTCTTAAGAGTATAAGAAGATATGCAAGAGCATCTGGCTATATTATACAGCCAAGCACAAAGATATTAGCAGTTATTATAAAAGGGCTATTGCACAATATTAAGAAACATGGCTATAGATACTGCCCATGCAGAAAGCCTACTGGAAATCCTGTAGAAGATAAAAAGATAATATGTCCTTGTATTTATCACAAGGATGAGATTAAGAATGATGGATACTGCAAATGCCTTCTTTATTACAGAAAGATTAAATAATTCCTAAACTTTTTAAATAACTTCTATTTTATTCTATCAAAATGTCAATAAACCAATTAGTTAAGGATTATATTGTAAAACCATTTATGGCTTTGGTTTTAGTTTATGGAATATCTGGTTGTGAATTAAAAGAAGGAGTACCAAGACAGATTAAGTCTGAACAAACAGAAACACCTAAGGGAGAGAAAACCTATTTTGATAAATTTGGATATATTGCTGATGCTAATAATATGATTGAAAATAGATTTGGGTGTGATATCACTCAATTAAAACCAGCAGACCTTGATGGAGATGGCGACTTAGACATAATTGTTGGTACAGAAAGTGGAAGAATAATCACCTATGAAAACAGAATGCCTCAGAAAGAATGATTATCCTTTTTTTCTTTTTATTTTAAGTTTTGAGTAATCTTTATAAACATTAATTTTCTCCTTCTCTACTATGCCAATTGGAAATTATGATGCTTTGAAGATAGAGCCAGAGATTTTGAAGTACTGGCAGGAGAATGATATCTATCAAAAGCAGAAAAGGAAATCAGCAAAAGGAAAGAACTTCTATTTTTTAGACGGGCCTCCATATACTTCTGGGAAATTACATATTGGGCATACATGGAATTATAGTATGAAGGATATGGTGTTAAGGTTCAAACGAATGTCTGGGTTAAATGCATGGGACAGGCCTGGATATGATACTCATGGACTGCCAACTGCGCATGCTGTTCAGGCTAAATTAGGAATTGAGCATAAGGATGATATTGAAAAGTTTGGGGTTGCGAAGTTTGTAAAGGAATGCAGGAAATTATGCGAAACTAATCTAGAAGCTATGAAAAAGGATCAGATAAGACTTGGAGTCTGGATGGATTTTGACAATCCTTATGTAACTTTTAAGAATGAGTTTATGGAAGGAGAATGGTGGCTGATAAAACAAGCACATGAAAATAACAGATTATATGAAGGAGAAAAGGTTATGCATTGGTGCCCTGACTGCGCAACTGCATTAGCAAAGCATGAATTAGAATATAAGAATGTAGAAGATGATTCTATTTTTTTGAAATTCAAAGTAAAAGATGCTCAGAAATCAAAGATTTCTGGCACCACTGAAAGTGGTACTAAGAATGAATACTTGATAATATGGACAACAACTCCATGGACTATTCCTTATAATTTAGGAGTAATGGTTAATCCTGAAGAGGATTATGTAAAAGCTAAAGTAGGAAATGAGGTATGGGTTGTTGCTGCTAAATTAGTTGGTGTATTTATACAGGGAGTTGTGGATAAAAAATACAAGGTTATAGAGGAATTTAAAGGAACTAAATTATTAGGAACAGAATATGAGCATCCATTATATGATGATTTAAAAAAGGTTTATGATAAATTAAAAAAGGATCATCCTAATGTTCATACTGTTGTATTAAGCAAAGAATATGTAGATACTTCTTCTGGTTCTGGATTGGTTCATACAGCACCTGGCTGTGGTCCTGAGGATTATGAAGTAGGACATAAGAATAATATTCCTCCATTTAATAATTTACATGAAGATGGTTCATTTCCTTCAGAGATGGGAAGATTCAAAAACTGGGTTGCTAAAAAGGATGATAATAAGTTTATAGAATATTTTGACAAAAAAGGGGCTTTAATTGCTACAACTAAGGTGGAGCATGAGTATGCACACTGCTGGAGATGCAAGAAGGCAGTTATTTTCAGAACAACAAGGCAGTGGTTTTTTAAGATTGAAGATTTGAAAGAGAAGATGCGTGAATTAAATAAGAAGGTAAAGTGGCAGCCTGACTGGGCTGGGGCTAGACAATTTGATTCCTGGCTTGATAATTTAAGGGATAATTCAATTACAAGACAGAGATATTGGGGATGCCCTGTTCCAATATGGAAATGTGATGACTGTGGAGATTATATTGTTATAGGTTCAATAGATGAGTTAAAGAAATTAGCAGGAAAGGTGCCTGAAGATCTGCATAAGCCTTGGATTGATGATATAAAGATAAAATGCAAATGCGGAAAGTTCAAGAAAAGAATTCCAGATATTTTAGATGTATGGGTTGATGCTGGAACAACTTCATGGACTTGTTTGGATTTTCCTCAAAAAAAGAATTTGTTTGACAAATTATGGCCTGCTGATTTTATTTTAGAAGGTAAAGATCAGATTAGAGGATGGTTTAACCTATTGTTTGTTGCTTCTATGGTTAGTATGGGCAAGCCAAGCTATAAAGCTGTATATATGCACGGCTTTATTAATGATGCGCAGGGAAGAAAGATGTCAAAATCATTAGGAAATTATATTCTGCCTAATGAAGTAATTGATACGTATGGAGCAGATACTTTGAGATATTATTCAATTGGAGGAGCTAATCCTGGTTTTGATTTGAATTATAATTTTGATGATATGAAATTAAAGCATGGAAATTTAATGGTATTATGGAATTTACATAAGTTTTTGATTGAATTAGCTAAAGAAGCTGGAAATCCTGCAAAGTTTGACAAGGTATTGGTAAAGGCTGTGCTTTCTCTTGAAGAGAGATATATATTTTCAAAATTAAACAGTGCAATAGAGAAGGTTAATATTTTGTTTGATAATTATAAATTAGATGAAGTTCCGTTAGTTATTGAGGAGGTGTTTTTAGAGCTTTCTAGAACATATATACAATTAGTTAGAGAAAAGAGTTCTATTGGCAGTGAAGATGATAAAAAGGCAGTTGCTTATACTCTTTATAATGTTATTATGGATTGTTTGAGGTTATTTACACCAATTGCTCCATTTATTGTTGAGGCAATATATCTTAATCTTAAGAAAGAGTTTAAGTTAAAGGAAGAAAGTATTCATTTGTTTAAGTGGCCAAAGGCTGATAAAAAGATGATTGATTCTAAGTTAGAAGAAAACATGGCTGTTGTCAGCAATGTAATACAAGGAATATTATTTGGAAGAGAAAAGATTCAAAGAGGATTAAGATGGCCTTTGAAAGAGGTTGTTATTGTAAGCACTAACAAGGATGTTGTAAAGGCTGTTGAAGAGCTTGAAGATATTATTAAAGTACAGACAAATGTTAAAGAGATAAGAGTACAAGAATCACTTCCTGGTGTTAAGAAAACAGTAAAAGCAGATTATTCTAGAATAGGCCCTGAATTCCAGAAAAAATCAGCTGAGGTAATTGCTCATATCTCAACACAGAGTACTGAAACACTATTAGGGCATATTGAAAAGGATGGTAAATATGAATTTAAGCTAAAAGGAGAAAAGGTTGTTGTAACTAAGGATCATCTGATAATACAAAGAAAGGTTCCAGAGCCTTATGTTGAAGCTGAAATAAAAGGAGGGTTATTATATATTAATCCTGAAACAAATGATGAATTAGAAGCAGAGGGTTATGCAAGAGAGGTAATGAGAAGAATACAATCATTGCGTAAGAAATCTAAGTTTGAAAAGACTGATAAGATTGTGCTGCATATAAAGGTAGATGAGGATTTTATGAAAATGCTTAAACCTTGGGAAGAAAAGATTAAGGAGAAGGTTGGAGCTGAGAATATTTTGATTTCTGATTCAAAGGCTGCAAGGAAGCATAACTATGAGTATAAAGAAAAGATTAAGAAGTATTCTTTAGATATTTGTTTTGATAAAATATGAAACTTGATTCTGAACTAGAAGAAAGGTTAAAAGCAAAGGCTTTCAAATTCTTAGAAAAAGGAACACCAGGATGGGATGTTCTGCATACTATTGCTTCTGTGTATTGGATGCGAAGACTAATAGAAAAAGAAGGCGGTAATGAGAAGGTTTTGGTAACAGTTATGTACTTGCATGATATTGGTTATTACAATTTAATAAGAGAGGAATATGGATTTGATGAAGTGTGGGCAGTTAAAAAAGATCATATGATAAAAGGCGCTAAAGAATCAGAAAAAATATTAAGAGAATTAGGATATTCTGAAGATGAGATTAAGGAAATTGTTCATCTTGTTTTTATTCATGATAAATTAGATCAATTATCTACATATAATGAAATCTTAGTTATGGAAGCAGATAGTTTAGCTCAAATAGATGTTGAAAAAGTAAAACCAACTTTTGATAAAGAAAATTATCTTAAGTTTTTAGAACATTTTGAAAAAGAAAGAGTTCCTAGGTTTAAGACAAAAACAGGAAAAGAATTCTTACCTAAATTATTGGACAAAGCAAAACACTATTTTAATTGATAAATTACAAAATCAGAGATTTTAAACTTCTTAAATCACTCTGTGATTTGCGAAGTTATAAAATTAGAAATTTTAAACTTCTTGTTTACTTCGTAAACTGCGAAGAAACAAAATCAAGATTTTGAACTTCTTAAATCACTTCGTGATTTAATAAGCTTTAAAAATAACTTGTTTTTTTTTCTTTATTTATGTCACATAAATATGCAAAACAAAGCATTGATGTAAAGAAGTTTTTTTATTCTCCTGGATCTTTTTACTGTGCAATAATTGGCAAAGATAGAGAGGATATTACACATATAAGAGAAGCTATTCTTGATCATTATACTGGAAATTGCCATGATTACAAGCAAAAACAGTTTATTGAGCCTGGAAAAGGCATTGGGTTAGCAGGACAGCTAATACATCTAACAACTGATATAGCTGATAAGATAAAGGGAGATGCTCAGTATAAGGGAATTAAGATTGAATTAAGCCCTATTAATTTTGAAGAGCCTAAACAAAGAAAATCTGCTTTACAGAGACTGATTAATCAGAATTCTTAAAATCTTTTAACAAAATCCTTATATATTAGTAAGTTCTTATAATATTTATGTCAAATATAAGCAAAGATACTCCTTTGGCTGAGATTACTTTAAGGCGTTATGAGAAACCTAATTTAACTGGTCGTGATTTAGTTCGTAAGTTCTGCTTGACATTAGGATTACTGCAGCCAGGAGATTCAAGAGATGTTATAGTAGATGTTCTTTATGCAATGCTGAAGGAGAAAAGAGAATTAACTGCAGAACAGATTAGAGAAAAGGTAGTTGAGTTAAGAAAAGAGAAGAATTTGCCTTTACTAGGGATTGCTTCTTCTAATGTAAGAAGGCAGTTAAAGAGATTAAGGGATATTTTTATTTTAGAGAAGGTTGCTAATGTCTACAGAATAAATGAAAGAGCTTCTTTGTCTGAATTAATTGAAGAGAAGATTGAAAAGGTTTTACTGAGTTCTGTTATTAGCAGAGCAAAAGAGTATTCTTTGGCAATTGATCAGGAATTTTCTAATCATGAAGAATAGAACAATAAGTTTCAAAGAAGACGGAATATTCTCTTATGATAGATTCAATAAGATAGGTTTTGGTTTATCATTAATTGTTTTGATAGCAGTTGTTGTTTTATTGGGTATAACTTATTTTTTTCAGAGGAATTCAGATGTTTTGATATTTAAGGTAATAAATATAGTAATAACACATTTTACTTCACATATATCTGATGTGACTCCATTAGGAATACTTTATACAACATTAATTGGAGGATTATTTTTTGTATCTATGCCATTAGAATTGTTGTTTATCAAATTCCTAAATGCAGGCAATCCTATTATTGTTTTGTTTTTATTTTATTTTTTAGGATTAATAGTTTCATTTACAATTAATTATTTTATTGGATTAAAGCTTTCTGCACTGTCAAAAAGGATAATATCACCTAAAAAATTCTACAAAACAAAAGGAGTTTTGAACAGATACGGTGCATTGGCTATATTTGCATTTAATGCCTTGCCATTGCCTGCTCAGTTGCTTACTGTAATATTAGGAGTTTTTAGATATAATAAAACAAGATTTTATGTATTTTTTCTGTCAGGGCAGCTGGCAAAATATTTGGTTATAACTGTATTTACCTTGTTTTTTTGAAAAGATTAATAAATAAGAAACTATTTAATAATAAAAATGGGAGATAAAAGGGAGTCAATAGAGATAATTTCTAATGTAGACAGGAATATTTTGAAATTTGAAAGTATAAGAGATTATATAGGGAAAAGGATTGTTTCTAAATCTGGAAAAACAATTGGGACAATTAGAGATGTATTGTTTACAGAAAAAGGAATAAGGGGATTTATTGTTCATAGGTTCTTTACAAGATTTTATGTTGACAGGTCTTTTTTTAATACAGTAGGAAATAAAGCAATGCTTTCAATTAATCCTGTAATTTTATTAACAGGAAAAGTAGTGTTTGATGCAGATGGAAAAAGGCTTGGAAAGGTTGTTAATGTAAATAGAAAGAATAATTCAAATGATTTTGAATCAATTACTGTGAAAAAGAGATTTTTCTTAAAAGGCATTGATATTCCAAAATCAGAGATAGATGTAATGAAGAATAATATTATTCTAAATAAGACATATGAGTAAAATGGCTTCTAATCGCAAGATTATAACTTCTGATGATATTTTGGGGAAAGATGCTGTTGATCCAGACGGCCAGGTTCTTGGGGTTGTGATAAAGCTGCATATAGACAAGGAAATGAAGAAAATGACTGGAATTACAATAGATGAGGGATTTATGAAGCCTAATTTGTTTGTTGGAATAAATTACATTAAAAATTTTGGAATTGATTCTGTGTTTTTGAGCAGGATTCCAACTGAGAAGTATGTTGGATTAAAGGTACTGGATTCAAAAGGTAAAGTGATTGGAACTGTTAAAAGCGTGAAAGCAAAAAGGCATAAGGTTAAATCATTGGAGATTTCAAAGGGATTGAGCGGAAGAATTATTGTTTCTTATTCTGATGTGCAGGAGATTGAGGATAGTGTTATTTTGAAGGAAAATTACAAAGCTGAAGAAGTAAAATAATTTGTAAGATGGATGAAAGAAATTATAGTGCAAAAATAATAACCATCTATGGAACTGGTATACTCACTTTTTTAAGAGCTATGAAGAAATTAGAAAAATATAGGCGCTCTGACAGTGGTATAGGAGCTATTGCTCTGCAGCCCCATCCTTTGATTGAAGACTATGTAAGAGCCAAATTAAAGGAGAAAAGCGATGATTTAGATATTTGGAAGACAGGACATTATATAATTTTAATAAAATATTCTTTGATTAAGGATTGCCCTCTTTTCTGCATAAACAAAAAAACATTTCAAGAAGATATCAAAACAATTGAGGATTATTTAAAGACAGCAGAAAATAATGGCTTAGCTGCAGTTGTCAATAGAAAAGACAAGAATTTTTTTAAAAAAGAATTTTTAAATTACAGCTTTTCATTAAGCTGATTTTGTATTTTGGATTACAACAAACTTTTTAAATATAAGGCTGAAGAAAAATAAAAATTAAATAGCTTCCATTGTTGAAGGAGGCTTTGGAGTTATATTATAAGTAACACTCACAACACCAGCTACTTCTTTTGTTAACCTACTAGCTATTCTATCTAAAACTTCACAAGGTAATCTTGTTGGTGTAGCTGTTCTTGCATCAACACTATCCCAACATCTAACTTCAATCTGCAGACCAAAATCTCTTTTTCTATCTCTTATTCCTGTGACTCTATCTTCATGTAGAATTGCCATATACTGGAAGGCTTTTGTGCTTGCTAATTCCTGTTCAACTATATAATTTGCCTTTCTTGCTGTTTCTATTCTTTCAGGGGTTGCTTCTCCAATAACTCTAGCTGCCAAAGCAGGTCCTGGAAACGGCATTCTATTATATATTGATTCAGGCAGACCTAAAACCTTTGCTACCTTTCTTACTCCATCCTTTCTAATCTGCACTAAAGGCTCTATTATCTTATATCCAAATGCTTCCTGGGGATCAATTCCTATTTGTTCAAAAACATTATGCTGTCTTTTTATTCCTGCAGCTGTTTCATCTACATCAGTTAAAATAGTTCCCTGCAAAAGATATTTTGCACCACTTTCTCTTACAAGCTTTCCAAAAACGTCTTTATAAAATGTCTGGGTAACAGCTTCTCTTTTCTTTTCAGGATCAGTTACACCTTTCAAAGCAGCAAAAAATTGCTCCCTAGCATCAACTACTTCTATAGGAACTCCTAGTTCTTTAAATACTGCAACAATTTGTTCTGATTCATTTTGTCTCATCAAGCCATTTTCAATGAAATATGTTTTTAATTTATCTCCTAAAGCTTTATGGCCAAGCATTGTAACAGCTGAAGAATCAACACCACCTGATAATGCATTTATAGCGGTTCCATCTCCAACAATATCAGAAATTTCTTTTACTTTATAGTCTATAAATTCTGCAGGATTTAAATTCTCTATTTTTATTTCTTTAACTTCATACATTTTATCAGCCTCCAAAGAAAACTTATCAAACATTTATTATATTTATAAATATATTCATAATATAAAATTTGTAATCTTAAATAACCTTTAAACTACAACAAACTTTTTAAATAAATTTTAATTACTAGAAATAGTATTTTCTGAGTTCTGATAGGGGTAACCTTTTTAATTTCTCGTCGATATATTAACTGGAGAAGCTAAAAACATATAAATAACTACAACTTTCTTATTTTTTTAGGATGATTCCTTATTATCAAACAACAGACAAAATTAATGAAACTGACTTCTTGTTTAATAAAAGAGATATTGTTTCTATTAATGATTTGTCAAGACAAGAGATTGAGCATATTCTTGGAGCAGCTAAATTCTTTAAAAGAACGCACAGGACAAAAGGCGGGAATGAGATCATTGAAAGGATTTTACATGGAGCTGCTATTGCAAATGTTTTTATTGAGCCAAGCACTAGAACAAGATTAAGCTTTGAAGCAGTCTCTAGAATATTGGGTGCGAGAGTATTGTCAATAAATGATCCAGAAAGCAGTTCTTTTGCAAAAGGAGAACCTCTCAGGGATGCTTTACAGATTGTTGAAGATGAGATTTTAATAATGGGTCATGGTGAAGCAGCTTTCGTTATGAGATATAAATATGATGGTGCTGCGAGATTTGCAGCTGATATTTTAGATATTCCTTTTATTAATGCAGGAGACGGCAGAAATGAGCATCCAACACAAGCATTGCT
>JAHWIT010000013.1 GCA_019322455.1 Candidatus Woesearchaeota archaeon | reverse complement strand
TCTTCTCTGCCGCAAGTGGGAAAATAATATATATAAAACATCTTACTCTTCCTTTGTTCCGTTTAGCCTAATTTTTTCTTCCGTTTCTTCTATTTGTTTTTCAATTTCTTCGACTTTTTTCTCTTCTAAAGCCTCTTTAAAGGAAAGTAAAATTATTTTATTAATCGATAAAGCTTTTTCCAAAACCATTTGTCTGGCCCCCATTTTATTCTCCTCCATTCATTATTTTAGTCAATTCTTCTTCTAAAGAGCGGATTAGTTCTTGGCTAAAATTAGAAAACAAAGTATTTATTCTACTATACTTCATACCATATATGATATGTGGATTAAATACTATATCTCTTATTTTATATGCAATCCCTAATTCACCCTCCAATATATCTTCATTAAAAAATACTGGCTTAAATCTCTCATTTACACAATCTCCAATCTTTAGTGAAGACCTAAACAAATTTAAATTATCTATATATTCATTCCACTTATTTTCTAGTTCAAGAATAAATTGGTTTCTTAATTCTACTATTTCTTCTGGCCTATCTTTTACATCAATAGAAAAAAGCATAGACTGTGTAAAAATATTTAACAACAAATTGCCAGTAGTTACTAATCTTAACATAGAAACTGAATCTTTATCTGACAATGTATACTTTATTTTTTTATTAATAGAGAGAATAGCTTGAGCTATATTCCTTATTAATTCAAGTATTACTGTTACATCTTCTTCAGTTTCGTCTACTTTATTTAATATTCTGTTTACTTCTTTTTCCACTAGTTTAGTAAAGCTTCTTCTTTTAAGGTGATGAATCAAAGTTTGAGCTACTGCTGGGATAATAATTAAGCCCAATATTATAAAAAAAGCCCCAACGGGGCCAACCGTTTCAGACAGGGTGATTAAATAATTTGTAGAACTCTCTAGTCCGTTCATTTATACTCCTGCTAGTTTTTTAATTTGTTCTGCTATCATCCTATTCTCATATCTAGTAGATTCGAAAATCATTGTTCTATCTGACCACCAAACATTACCAGCTCCGCCTCTTTTTTTGTTTATTGTATTTAATATTTCAGCGTCTCTTTTGTCTAAATATTCTTTTATTTCTTTTTCAATTTTACTTGCTTCTTTTTCTTTAAGAAATTTTTTTGTAATGTCTGATAATGCATTTATATGTTGATGGTAAGCAGAAGCTATTCTGTTATCATGAACTCTTCTAATTATAATATTATCAATTTTATCTGGAACTAAGAAAGTTTCTCTTTTTTCCATAACTTCAGCTATATCTTGTGCTAAATTAGCATTTGTTCTATGGATAACGGCAGGAGTTGCTTCTTGGGCCATGCCCTTTCCAGTTGCTTTACTAACAGCTCCTTCAAATTTGTTTATTAAAGCTTCTGCTTTTTTACCTGGACGGGTTCTTAATATTTTTCTTAATCTTTCTAAAGTAATTAATTCAAATCCAAGTTTTTTGGGGATTTGAACATAATATTTGTTTAGTTTAGGAACAGATCTTTCACTTATATTTTCAACTGCTGATACAATTTCAGGTGTGCTAGCTGTAAACATTTTGGCACTAGGATTAGTTCTTACTATATAACTAACAGCAGTTTTAAAGAATTCATCTTCATGTTTTCTAAATTCTTCTACTATTTTTTGTATTTCTGGGTTTTCTTTCTCATGGTATGCCATTGATTTTAATTGATTAAAAAAATCGGTTTGAAAAGCATCAATGTGAACCCAAAAAGGAGATACTTCAGTCCATCTAACAAATCCAGCAGCATTAGCAAAGTGAGAACTTAAATATCTATTTACCGCTCTGAACAAGTCATCAGCGTCTTTTCTTCCTTTATATTTATCTAAAATTTTATCATAAATATCACCGAATACGGATACTTGGATGGTTTTATTTAATTTTTCTCCTTTTTCAGGCATTAATCTTTGGGTGGTTTGATAGGCAGTTTCTGGCTTCACATAAAGCTTTTCACCTTCAGGAATTGCGTGACTAAATACACCTTCAATGAATTTAGTGGGAGTTTTTTCTTGGGATTTGCCAAATATATCTTTTATAATTTTTTCGTTAGTTTGAGCACTTCCCTTAAGCTTACGAGCTTGTTGCAAGTAGAAGCCTATCTTTTTTGATTTCTCTGGATTGGGTATTTTTTTTGCCATTCTCCATACACGTTTTAATTGAACAAAATATGGCTTATTTAAATATTGTGTTTCTATATGTTTGTCAAAAGCATCTGCCATTACTTTAATTTCCTCTTTTTAGTTTTCTTTTCATAGTCCATTACCAAAAGATTTTGTTTGAATTTTTTGCGGGACTTCTTATAAGCAGGAGCCTTATCTGTTACTGCACTTTTATTAGTTCCCATTATATCTGCCATTATTTCTTGTAAAGTTGCTTCAAGCTTAAGTTGTTTTTTAGGCAACTTGGTTGCTTTGCTTCTTATTT
>JAHWIT010000099.1 GCA_019322455.1 Candidatus Woesearchaeota archaeon | reverse complement strand
GTATTGGAGTTGGATATACTTTTATAGTTTCTGATTCTTCCAAAGAAACCATTCCTGGCTCAACAACATTAAATCTTATTAACTGTTTTCCAGAAATCCAATTATCTTCTAAAAACAAAGTAATCTCAGCCCAATAACTGCCTAATGCTAGATTATTCAAAACATCCAGTTCAATAACATACGTACTAGAAGGTAATATTCTGTTTTTTTCAGTAACTCCTGACTCAAGAACTTGGCTTTTATCCAAATTCAATACATCCATTTGAAAAAAAGGAGTTATTTCAACATTGCCTTGATTTTGTACTTCTACCAAAACCTTTATTGGACTATTCTGCTCAGCTTTAATATCAATATCCTTAATTACTGCTTGAATAATCTCTTTATTTGTAAGTTCCACCATAGTTGAAACATCAAATGCAGTTGTTACTGCAGTAGTAAACTTATTTCCTTCTGATACTGTGTTAATTATCATATAGCCTTGATATATGCCAAGCTGTGCAGAAACAGGCTTAACAATAACTTTAAACTCAGCAGGATAATCCTTGCTAACAGAAGCAGCCTCAGGTTCAAAACTTACCCATGAACTAATAGGCTCTGTTGCAGATAAACTAACTTGAACTGGCTCAGACCTATCACTACTAATCTTTACTATCTGCTCTGCATAACCATTAATAAAAACATTTTCAAATATTAACTCAGAAGGTTCTGTTGTAATTGTAACAGCATAAACATTTGTAGTTAATAAAATAATCAACACTAGAAAAACAAATTTTCTTAACACCATATATATCTCCTAAACAAAATTTTATATATTCCTTTTTTTACAAATTAAATAAGAAAAATCCTTTATCTTCTCTTAGAGGAAAATCTTCTATTGCCTTCAAAAGATTCCTTCATTAAGTGAAGCATTTCTTTCCTTTTAGCTGATTCTTTATCCCTTTTTGATTGTTTCTTTCCTGTAAATCCTTCACTTCTACTCAATTTTCCTTCAGAGGAAAATCTTTTCTCTCCTTCAAAAGATTCCTTCATTAAGTGAAGCATTTCTTTCCTTTTAGCTGATTCTTTATCTCTTTTTGATTGTTTCTTTCCTGTAAATCCTTCACTTTTATTCAATTTTCTTTTAGGAAAACCCAGCTTTTTTAAAGATCCCATACCAACTGTTCTCATTCTTCTCAAATAAATTGTTACTATTAACATAATAATTGATAAAACTGCTATAGATATTGCTCCAACACTAAGAGGAGTTATAAAAGTAGAAGTCTCTTCAACCTGTGGTTCTGGCTGTGGAGTAGGAGCAGGTGAAGCTGGAGGAGGAGTAGGAACAGGAGCTGGTTCTGGTATTGGAACTGGTTCAGGAGCAGGAACTGGTGGAAGAACAACTTCTTCAACTAAAGGAGTTTCAACTGGTGGAATATAAATGCAAGTTTGAGTTTCTGCTGGTTTATTATCATATGTTCCACATGCATTTTGATCAGAACATTGCCTTGTTTGAGTTCCATCTATAGTACAGGCAAACCAATCAGTGCATATCCAGCTTTCAGTGCAAGTAGTGGTAGTGCCTCCGCCACCACCTCCACTACTTCCACCTCCTGTAGTACATGCTCCGCAGTCTCCAGAACATGATGTACAAGTTTCTCCTGAATCACAATAACTATCTCCGCAATAAGTTGAAGCAGCTCTGCAGACATCATGGACGCAATATCCTCCTGCACATCCAAGATTTGCTACATTTGTGCCAGATGTATATCCAGAATAAGTAGGGCATACTGCTCCGTTTGCAGCTGATGTTGCTGTTAAATTAAAAGCAGGATGCTGAAAACCAGCAGCCCATGTCTGAACAGCCTCAGAAACATTATTTCCATATATTCTAAAAGAAACACTATCTCCTGAACTGCCTTCAACATGAATTAAATAATAACCATTACTTTGAACAGATCCTACAGTAGTTGTTGCTGCAATAGAACCAGATATATATACATCAACAATAACTCCGTCAGCAGCTGTTGCGCTATCTAAAGTAACATAACCATACCAGCTTCCAGGTATTGCATAAACCAATGAAATACTAAATATAAAAATTGGTAAATACACTAGTAATTTTTTTAGCATTCTTGAAACACTCCCCAATAAAAATTATATTTGGAACCTTGTTTTTGTAGTTACTATTGTTGTATTCAATTTAATCCAATAAGGCTTGTCATTTGTATTATTAACATACTGTAAATCACTGCCAGCCCATCCTGTTGCTGGGGAATAACCTGTCCATGCAGATCCATTATAGTAATACACATCTGTATAAGGATCATTATGTAAAAACTTGCTATTGCCTAATATTACAGATACATTAAAATCACTGTAACCCATTGTCCCCATTATATCTGAATCAGGCAGCCATAATGTATCCCATGTTGGATACAGCCATTGAGTATAATTATAATTGCCGTCTGTATCCAGCACAAATGATATAAAAGAGGAAACAGTTGCAATATTTCCATTTGAATCATTGCATCTTATATAATACACATAATCTCCTGCCAAATCACTGTCATTTAAAGCAGTGCTAAATGTATAATTATGTGTTGTACTATTTCCATTCATTGAATAAGTCATGCTTGCATAAGCAACATCAGATGAATCAAATTTGCATGTTGCTGCTTCGCTTGTATTAACATATAATATTGGAGTATCATCTGTGATTAATCCTGATGGAGATGTTCCTGTCATAGTTGGCGCTGTTGAATCTGAAGAATCATAGCTTGCTACTGCTTGAGTAGCTGCTGCTATATTATTGCCTGCTAAATCTGTAATTGCTCCTGCAGCAATAGTTAAATTTCTTGTAGCTGAAAAGCCACTAATAGATGAATGTTGCGATTGTGTAGCTGTTACAGTTATGGCTGTTGAATTAGTGCTACTTGCAGTTGCTCCTGTTAAAGTTACAGTACTAGTTCCATCTGAGTTTGTGACATTAAATAATGATAGATCAATGCTTCCTGCATTTACTGTTTCATTAAAATTCATTGTCAACACTCTTGTTGACTCAACATATGTCCAGTTTGTTAATCCTGGAGCTACTGAATCTACATTTAATGTGTAATTATTTGTAAACCAATCAGTTTGTCCTGAACTGTCATTACATAATACATTCCAAATATATGATCCATCTGATAAAGTTATTGAGCTGAAATTAGTATCTGCATTTGAAGTTACTGATGTGTCTGTTGCATTAGCAGCCCATGAACCAGATGCATTATGGTATAAGATACATGTATCTACATTTGTATCTGT
>JAHWIT010000098.1 GCA_019322455.1 Candidatus Woesearchaeota archaeon | reverse complement strand
TATTTTATTGGTAGGGAAGTACTTAATTGACGGCAAAAAGGTGATTAAACATTCTTTGATGAATGTTTTTTGCTGGCTGCTGAGGAAAGTCCACCCACTACAAAGAGCCACTCATTTGAGATGGAGAAATCCATGGCAATGGCTAATAAACGACACGGCTGTGTGCTGAGCATTTTCTTCGAAAATGCTGGCATCTTGCAAATTATTTGCAAGACATCGGGATGAAAATGGCGAAGTTTGCTGCGAGGCAAATGAGCTGACCCATTGACTATGCTGTACAGAATCGGTGAAACGGCGAAACCTGGCTGGTGCAAGTGTCTTTGAACACGCTTAGTAGAATATTAAGACAGACTGTTCATGCTTATGTGTGAAGTCTGACAAAAGGTGGCTTATGCTTCTCCTACCAGCCTTTTACTCTCGCTACGCTCGAGCAAAACCCTGGGGAAAATATGGAATTGCTTTGCAATTCGTTACTTTCTTAAAAAGAAAGTAACCAAAGAAAAAAGCTTTACAGCCTTTTACCAATACTTTTTTATATAAAATAAATATTTTTGAGATAAAATGGCAGATAAAATTCAAATGCCTTCTGGAATAGGAGGATTAGTAAGATATTTTGATGAATATAGAAGTAAGATTACATTAAAACCAGGACATGTAATTGTTCTTTGTATTATTGTAATAATTATAATGGTTATTCTCCATGCTTATGGTAAGGTATTATTAGGAATATAGGTGATGAACTTTGTTTCCAGGAATGAATCCAAGAAAGATGCAGCAGATGATGAAAAGAATGGGTATTCAGCAAGTAGAGGTACCTGCGACAGAGGTTATAATAAAGACAGAAGACAAAGAGATTGTTATTACAGAACCTTCTGTTAGTAAAGTTAATATGATGGGTCAAGAGACTTTTCAAATAAGTGGCCAAGTTAATGAAAGAGAAATTTCAACTGAACCAGAGATAAAAGAGGATGATATTAAGACTGTAATGGAACAAGCAAAGGTTGATGAAGAAAAAGCAAAAGAAGCTTTAAAGAAAGCTAAAGGGGATCTAGCAAAGGCTATTATGGATTTACAGAATCAGTAAATAACATAAAAAATTTAAACTTCTTCTATATATTTATTATTATGGAGAAATTTCAGGAAGTAAGAGACAAAGCAAAAAAACATATTCAGATAGCAGATCACATGATTTCTGTTACTTATCCCTTGGTTAAAGATCCTAAACTCTTACTGGCTGTTATAGAAAATATATTTTTAGCGTATACTAATACTATAGGCAGTCTTCTTTATTATGAAAGATTATTTAAGAGGATTCCTCCTTTTCAAGAAAATTTTGAAAGCAAATTTCATTTGTTCAAAGAAACCTGTGTTCTTAGGTATAATATAGATAAGAGTTATGTTGTAGATATAAATGATATTAAAAACATAATCCTGGCGCATAAGAAAAGCCCTGTTGAGTTTTCAAGAAAAGATAGATTTGTAATATGTTCAAATAATTATAAATTAGATACGATTGGTATTAATGAAATAAAAAAGCAAATAGATAAGGCAAAGTTATTTATACAAGAAATAAATAATATAACTACTAAAGATGAAGGATTATTTAGACAAAGTTAAGAATGAATTGAAAAGAGTAGATCATCTGCTTTATGTTAGTTTAAAGTATACAAGAACTGTGGATGTTATTAGGAGCGTAATTAATAGATTAATCAGCGCTTTTGATTTTAGTATTGATGGATTATTAGCGAAGGTTAAGAGAAGAAGAAAGACATTAGAAATTCCAGAGCAGCCAAGAAAAAGATGCGCATTAGTTAAAGAGTTATATGCTGATGATGAAAAGATACTTGATTTGATAGATTTTTATTTGGAGCTAAGGAATATATATCAAGCAAAATATACAAAAAGAGAGGAATACAGAAGATATGTTACACTGATTGCTGAGTTAGAACCTGGGAAAACTATTGATATTGGTATAGATCAATTGCATGAATATGAAAAAAGGACAAAAACCTTTGTGGAGTATCTGGAAGGAGTTTTGAAATGACGAGATTTGTTGCTGTTGCGAGTGGAAAAGGTGGTGTTGGAAAAACAACAACTTCAATTAATCTTGGAGTTGCGTTAAAGAATCTTGGAAAGGACAGTCTTGTTTTGGACGGAAATTTAACAACACCTGATGTTGGTTTGCATTTGGGTGTAACTAATCTACCTGTTACATTACATGATGTTTTAGACGGCAAGAAATCAATTTTAAATGCTACTTATGTTCATGCTTCTGGATTAAAGGTAATTCCAGCTGATATTAGTTTTAAAGCGCTTAAAAGATTAAATTTTAAGAAATTAAGAAGCGTGTTTGATGGATTAAAAGGAACAAGCGAGGTTATAATTATAGACTGTGGCGCTGGATTAAGCAAAGATGTGCTTTCTGTTATGAGATTTGCAGACGAAGCATTAATTGTTACTAATCCTGAATTAAGTGCGGTTACAAATGCGTTGAAAACAATTAAAGCGGCAGAAGAAAACAATATAACTGTTCTTGGTGTTGTATTAAATAAGGTAAAAGATAATCAGGATTTGATGTCAATTGAAAATGTTGAAGCTTTGCTAGATAAACCTATTGTTGGAGTAATTCCTGAAACTGATTATATGAGAAAAGCATTAAAAGCAAAGCACCCTCTTGTTTATTATTATCCTAAATCTGATGCTGCAAAGGCTTTTAAAAAACTAGCATCAGGGTTAATTGGAGATGTTTATGAAGAGCATAATGAAGAAAGAAAGGGATTATTTGGTTATATCTTACAAAAATTGGGATTAAAAAAATGAAAAAGAAAACTGTTAGGAGATTAAAAGAAAGAGGATGGAGTGAGGAAGAGATTAAAAAGACTGAGGAAATAATTAAAAAAAGATATAGAGAAGATAAAAGCAGATCATTGCCATCTATGAATAGGGTGCTTTATTGGAGTGCTATAGTTGTTATTATTCTTGGAAATTTTATTATTTCAATGTTTTTGATTCCTTTTTTATTAATCTTGAAAAAATTTAGTCTGGATATTATTATCATCACAATTGGATTTGCATTTGGTCTTTTGTTTAATTTACTAGTAATTGATATTGAGCATATTGAGAAAAAACATCATTTTATTACTTTGTTAATTATTCCGATTATTGCTTTTATTAATTTTATTGTGATGGTTAATATTGCTAATTCTTTGGCCAATGTTCTGAATTTAGCAGTTGCAAGACAAAATCCTTATTTTATTAGTTTATTGTATGTTAGTGCTTTTGTTCTTCCTTATTTATATAGTTTAATTGTTAAGAAAGCGTATAAATAAAAGGGCGGTAGGCGAGACTTTCGAAGCGAAACTTTTTGTAAACGCTAGTCGAACTCGCTCCTCAGGTTCCACAGACCTGAATACTAACCGTTATACTACTACCGCCATAATGGAAATGTATCTTGAATTCCTTATAAATGTTGCGAATTTCCATCTTATTTAGAAACCTTTATAAATGAAGTCCAAATTCTTATACAAAAAGCCCGAGTTCTATCGAGCGCTTTATAGGGCTGCTGATAGATTTCTTAGGCTATATTCAAAATGGAAGAAAAAAAAGATTTCAAACATTTAGTAAGAATAGCAAATACTGATTTAGATGGAAATAGAGTAATAGGCTATGCTCTTAGAAATATAAAAGGTATAGGTTTTAAATTTGCAAGTATGGTTTGTTCATTAACAGGGATTGATAAAACAAAGAAGGTTGGTGATCTTTCTGATAATGAGGTTAAAAAATTAGATGATGTTATAATGGATCCAATTAAAGCAGGTGCTCCAAATTGGATAATTAATAGAAGAAAGGATTATGAAGACAATAATAATAAACATTTATTATCAGCTGATTTAACCTTTGTTAAGGATAATGATATTAAGAGAATGAAGAAAATCAAATGTTATAGAGGAATGAGACATGCTTATGGTTTGCCTGTGAGGGGGCAAAGGACAAAGAGCAATTTTAGAAAGAGTAAAGGAAAGGTTACTGGAGTTAAAAAGAAAGTAGCTACAAAAACAGGCAAGTAAGTTTATAATTTTTGGTGAAAAATATGGGCGACCCGAAAAAACTAAAGAAAAAGTATTCAACGCCAATACATCCATGGCAGGCTGAGAGAATTGAAGAAGAGAGATCTCTTTTTAGAGAGTATGGATTTAAAAATAAAAAAGAGATTTGGAAAATGGATTCAATTCTTAGAAATTTTTTGAGACAAGCTAAAAGATTGACTGCTACAAAAACAGAACAATCAGAAAAAGAAAAAATTCAGCTGCTTGATAGATTAAAGAGGTTAGGATTACTTACAGAAACAGCATTGATAGATGATGTATTAGATATCTCACTTAAAGATTTGTTAGAAAGAAGATTACAAACACTTGTTTTTAGGAAGGGATTAGCAAGGAGGGTAAAACAGGCTAGACAATTTATAGTACATAGGCACATTATGATAGGAGATAATAAGATAACTGTTCCTGGATATTTAGTTTCAAAAGCAGAGGAAGTTAAGATTACTTTTTTTGGAAAATCAAGTTTAGCTAGTGCTGATCACCCTGAAAGGAAAATAGAAGAAAAGATTGAAAAGAAACCAAAGAAAAAGAAAACAGGAAGAAAACCACATAAATCCGAAAAGAAAGAAAATAGAGGTAAGAAGGAAAAGCCAAAGAAAGAAAAGAAACCGAAAAAAGAAGAAAAAAAGGAAGATAAAAAATGAGAAGAGAATCAGAGAGATGGGGAATTGCACATATTTACAGCAGTTATAATAATACAATAATCCATATTACTGATATTACTGGAACTGAGACTATTGCAAGAACTAGTGGAGGACAAGTTGTTAAAGCTGATAGATTAGAAAGCAGCCCTACTGCTGCTATGGTTGCTGCAAAAAAGGCAGCAGAAACAGCACTTGACAAGGGAATAAATAGTATACATGTTAAGATTAAAGCTCCAGGAGGACATAATGGTCCGAATAATCCAGGACCAGGAGCACAAGCTGCTGTTAGAGCACTTTCCAGAATGGGATTAAAGATAGGAATTATTGAGGATGTTACTCCTATTCCGCATGATGGATGTAGGAAAAAAGGCGGAAGAAGAGGAAGGAGGGTATAAAATGGAAGCAAAACTTCTATCAAAAGATAAGGAAGAAAGAAAAATATCTTTTGTTTTAAATGGAACAACTGATTGGTTTGCAAATACGATGAGAAGAATGATGATTGAAGAAGTTCCTACATTAGCTATCGAAGATGTTGAATTTAGAGACAATAGTTCAGCTTTGTATGATGAAATAATTGCACACAGGCTGGGATTAATTCCAATTAAAACAGATTTAAAAGGATATAATTTACCTGAAGAATGTAGTTGTAAAGGAGAAGGATGTGCTAAATGTCAATTAAAGATGGTTTTGAAAACAAAGGGGCAAGGAATTGTTTATGCAGAAGAAATAAAAAGCAAGGATTCAAAGTGCAAGCCTGTTTATCCAAAAATGCCTATTGTTAAATTATTTAAAGGACAGGGGTTACAAGCTGAGATGACAGCTGTTCTTGGAAAGGGTAAGGAACATACGAAATGGAGCCCTTGTCTTGTTTGGTATAAAGGCTGGCCTGAATTTAATGTTACAAAGAATGCTGATTTAAAGGCCTGTGTTAGTAAATGTCCTGTTTTAGAAATTTCTGGGAATACACTTAAGATTAAAGATATGACAAAATGGAATGAATCTTATGAGGAAATCTGTGAAAAGAATGGTGTTCAAATTAATAACAGCAAAACAAATTTTATCTTTAATGTAGAAAGCTGGGGACAACTCGATGTAAAAGATATTGTTAAAGAAGCTGTTAGTGTATTTCAAAACAAATTAGATGATCTTACTAAACAACTCAAATAAGGTTTTGATACCTCCTAATCAGATGTGGAGGTGGCAGAGCCTGGCCAAATGCGCAAGGTTGAGGTGGCGAGAAATCGCTTCAAACGCCTTGTCCCTTAGTGGGTGCGCGCGTTCGAATCGCGTCCTCCACATTTTAAGTGATTAAAAATGAGACCGAGTGGACCAACAAACCAAATATTAAGTGGTTTGATTCAGGAATTGAGAAAGAAAAGTATTGAACATGGTGTCAATATTTGGAAACGAATAGCTAGTGATCTGGAAAAGCCTACAAGAAAGAGAAGGATTGTTAATTTGTATAAAATCAACAAATTTACAAAAGAAAATGAAACGGTTATTGTTCCTGGAAAAGTACTTGCTGTTGGTGATTTAGATCATGCTGTTACTGTGGCTGCTTTTAATTTTTCAGGAGCTGCTCTTGATAAAATAAATAAAGTGGGAAAAGCAATTTCAATAAATGAGCTTATTAAAGAAAGTCCGAAGGGTAAGAGGATAAGAATACTTTGTTAAAACAATGAAAATTAAAAATTTTCAAGCTTTAAATTTCGGAGAAATTTAAAATGATAATAGATGTAACTAATTTAATATTAGGAAGAATGGCAACTTTTGTTGCTAAGCAAGCTTTGCTTGGAGAAGAGATTAAGATAGTAAACTGTGAGAAAGCAGTAATGACTGGAAATAAAAAAACAATATTAGCAAAATATAAAGAAAAGATTAAGATGGGAAAGCCACAAAAAGGACCTTTTATTCCAAGAAGAGCTGATATGTTTGTAAAAAGATCAATTAGAGGAATGCTTCCTTATAAACAAGAAAAAGGCTTAAAGGCTTTTAAAAGAGTGAGCTGTTATGTAGATGTTCCTGAAGAATTTAAAGGAAAGAAATTAGAAACAATAGACAAGGCAAATGTTTCTAAAATTCCAAATCTGAAATATATAACAATTTCAGAAGTATGTAAAAGCATAGGCGGAAAATGGTAAAAATAATTCATTGTGCAGGAAAAAGAAAAAGGGCAATAGCAAGGGTTACTTTAAGTCCTGGTAAGGGTATTGTTAGAATTAATAATCAATTGATTGATAATTATGAACCAAAATTAGCTAGATTAAAAATAAGAGAGCCTTTAATTTTAGCTGGGGATAATGCTAAAGGTGTAGATATTACTGTCAGAGTTGGAGGAGGAGGTTATAATACACAAGCAGAGGCTGTTAGGTTAGCCATTGCTAGGGCATTAGTTAGGCATAGTAAAAAATTAGAAAAGGTTTTTTTAAATTATGATAGACATTTGTTAGTTGCAGATGTAAGAAGAAAAGAGCCGCGTAAGCCAAATAGGCATGGCAAGGCTAGAGCTAAACGTCAGAAGTCGTACAGGTAAAATTAAAAATTTAACAGGTGATTAAAAAATGATGATTCCAATAAGGTGTTTAAGTTGCGGAAAACCAATTGGCCATTTATGGGAAGAATTCAAGCAAAGAGTTAGTGCTAAAGAAGAAAGAAAAAAAGTGCTTGATGATTTGGGATTAGAAAGATATTGCTGCAGAGCAGTATTTTTGGGACATGTTGATTTGATTGATGTTGTCTCTCAATTTAAGAAATTTTAAATAATATTTCCTTTTTTATTTTTATATGCATCTATATTTTAAAGGATTTGAAAAAGGAGTAGTAGTAAATAATAAGTTTAAACTAAGATACCCTTCTCAAATATGGAAGGCTTATCCAAAAAAAGAAAAGGCTTTTTTTATTGATAATTTAGCTTATTCAAATACAGTATGCACTCCTTTGGTCTCTGGTGTTGGAAAAATTAATTATAATACTTCTAAACCTTTTGTTAAAAATTATATTAATGAATCTGTTTTAAGAGATATTCCTTCTGCTGTTGAGGATTATCCAGTACATACATCTGAAATGATCAAAAGATTTAGGAAAGTCAAATATGGTTTTAAGGATAATAGAATAAAAAAACCAATTTTTTCTGGAGAAACTTATGAAAAAGCAATAGTTCCATTTTCCTGCGGCAAGGATAGTTTATTGACGTTAGCTGTTTGTGATGAGATTGGATTAGAACCAATAGCTGTTTATTTTAATGATACTGTTAGTCCATCTGAGAATAGAATAAAAATCAATTATCTGAAAAAGATCAATAAAAAAATTGGTATAAAAATAGAGATTGTTAGAAATGAGATTGAGAAATTAAATGATTTTGAATTTTTGGGAAAAGATGAAGGTGTAATTGGATATTCTCATCTTGTATTTAATTTTTGTTTATTATCTTTGCCTATAAATTATTTTTATAATGCAAAATATACTGTTTTAGGAAATGAAGAAGGACTTAATTTAAAGTTTAGAAATAAGGATGGAATATGGTGTTATCCTTCTTATGACCAGAGTTTT
>JAHWIT010000097.1 GCA_019322455.1 Candidatus Woesearchaeota archaeon | reverse complement strand
ATTTAAAAGAAGATGATATCCCCAATATATTTATTCGATAAACTCAAAAATACCTTCTTTAACTATACTAAATTATATTTTTAACTATAAGAATTTATTTCATATATCTAAAAAGTAAATTCATATACTTCTATATAGAAATCTTAACTGCCTTTATCCATTGCAGGATCAAACCCCATTCTAGGCAATTTAATCCTGACAATACTTCCATCTAATCTAATAAACTCAACCTCTGTTAAATTCTTGCTTTGGGCCTCAGAAACCTTAGCTATAATCTCATGATCAGATATAGTTACATCTCTCAGCCCTAAAAGGTTTTTTATAGACACTTATTTAGCCCCCATTCATTATCAAATCTAATTCAAATTTATTCAGTTTTTTCTTATTTAACAGAAATTTAATATCTGTACTATCTTCTATCTTTTGCAAAGTCTCAATATCCTCTTTATCTGGCATCTTTATCCTGCCTCTTCATAGCCTCTCATAAATGCTTCTTCTTCAGGACTTAATTCATCATCTTCTAACAACAAATCTCGAGAAACCTCTTCATAGATGTTTTCTTCATCTAAATCTAATATTATTTTTTTCATTCCCCTCACCCCACATTTTACTAACTATACTAAAATAATAGAAACCTTTAAATATATATACCTTTTCCATATACTATATATATTAACAAATAACTATATGTTTTAAAATCTTAATTAAAATAACATAATATTGGGGTGGGTGTATATGGTAGAATTTAGAAAACTAATTAGCTTTGGAAAAACATCTTTTGTGATCTCGATTCCTAAATCTTGGATTATGAATAATAAACTCAAGAAGGGAGATCTGATAAGTATAGATGAAAACAATGGAAATCTAGTTCTATCTACAAAAACAACTGAAACACCTCCAGAAATAAAAGAAATTACAATTGATATAACTAACAAGAATATTATTCAAATCAAAAGAGAGATAATAAAATATTATGTTGATAATTTTAATGTAATAAAGATAATGGGAAATGATTTAAAAATAAAAGCAAGAGAAATAAGAGATATACTGCAAAACCTTATTGCTCTTGAAATAATGGAGCAGACAGGCCATAAGATCTTAGTAAGAGATTTCACAAATATGGATAAGATTTCTATTCCAAATCTAATAAGAAGAATTGATATTATAACAAGAGCTATGCTGATTGACGCAAGAGATACATTAAAAGAAGACCACTATGAAAGTATAAAACACAGAGACGATGATGTAAATAGATTAACATTCTTGGTTTTCAGAGCAGTTAGATTTGCCTTAGACAACCCATCAGCATTTAAAGTATACAATATGGATACATTTAATTTATTAAAACATTGGAACATAGCTTTAAATCTAGAAAAAATAGCAGATGGATGTAAAAGAATAAGCAAAAACTTCAGAAGAATGAAATTAAGTCCTTCTTTTACAAAGCAGCTAAATGATCTAACATCTGAAGTAGAAAAAAAGTACATTATAACAATGAAAGCATATCATAATAAGGATTTAGAATTGATATTCAAGGTTTCAGATGGCACAAGACCTTTGCTGGAAAAATTCAATAAATTTGGAGACAAGAATAGAGACAAATTTTTAGTAGAAAACACAACTGAAAACCTTAAGCAGATGATTGTACATATAA
This sequence comes from Candidatus Woesearchaeota archaeon, assembly GCA_019322455.1. Lineage (GTDB taxonomy): Archaea > Nanobdellota > Nanobdellia > Woesearchaeales > WJKL01 > JAHWIB01. The sequence continues at coordinate 1,021 of JAHWIT010000097.1, read as the reverse complement.
ATGATATAGCCAGAGCTTTATGGTTGTAATGTTTTTACTTTACAATAGTGAATTACCGAAAGCTTTATAAATATATTATAGTTCTATGCACTAAGGGGAAAATTATTACTCGTATAGATAGTAATGTATCCTATTAAAATGGTAAATGTAGCTAAACTACGGGCATCTATAGAACATTTATTAGCAGAATCTCGTGATAAATTTGTACCTGAATATTTAGGAGATATATCAGAGAGAATCTTCACAATTGATGGAAGAGCAACGCATATTGATGCTGCTCTTTTGAATTCTATAACAAAAGAAGAAGCAGTAAATGTTGTAGCTAGTGTATATGATGAAATCTGCAATAATAGAGATGTAGATAGAATCTGGAAAGTAAGAGACAAAAGGCAATATCCCACAAGAAGACCTTATTCTTTTGAAGCATTTGTTTTAAAATGGCTTGAACAAAGATGCGCTCCTGTTCCTGCATTAGTTGTTTTAATTGAAGATATTATGAAGAAAGAAGAGCTTAGAAAAGAACTAGGACCTTTTGTCCCTACTAAAGAAAAGCTTGAAGCAATAATTGAAAAAGCAAATGAAAAAGAAGCAATAGTAATGAGAAAATTAAAAGAACCAAGACATGACCAGGATTTAGCATATCTAGTTGGTAAAATCCATGACACTGGAATAGATAAAACACAGCGAGAAAGATACAACAAACACTTACTAAGAGTAAGCTCAATGGCTTTGGAGTCAATTATGACAATAAGCATAGTAGCTAATCATTATTATAATACAGATTTCCAAAAAGCTGGTATAAAATTATTTGATCCTTTAGAAAACAATCCAGGATATTATGCAAATGAAATCTCAAAAAATATTACAAGAGTCATTATCAGCAATTTAATTGAACAAGGATTAATGCGAGACAAAGAAGACGAAATAAATTCCTATAAACTTCCTCCTGAATTTGAACAAAGAGTTAAACATGTTTTTGCTCCTGTTTTAGAACATCTTGCTAATCCTCAATTTAGAGGAT
>JAHWIT010000096.1 GCA_019322455.1 Candidatus Woesearchaeota archaeon | reverse complement strand
GTTTAATTTTTTTCTTGATATCTCCTTATTCCTTGGTTTAAAAAGATTAATATCAACTCCATTAGGTATTGTTTTAATCTTATTTTTTGGAATACCTAATTTAGAAATTATTTGTTTATGATGATAGTTATTTGGTGTTATATAATCGCAATTTCTAAGAATATAATTTAAAATTTTTCTTGATAATTTATTTTTTAATGCAAGATTTACAGCAGCGCCTCTTGTTGTGAGTATCAATGGTTTTTTGTATAATTTTTTAAGAAAAACTCCAATAAATGCTGATAAAGCCCATTGAGCATGGATAATATCACATTTATTTACAACTTTTCTTGATTTAAGAAACATTGATAAAAGAAAAAAAGGAAATTGCATCTTTGAAATAAATGAAGATTTCAAATTTGATGGAATACCTCCTTTAGAAGTTAATTTTTGTAATGATTTAGGATAAAAATATTGGAATCTATTGATTTTTATATTATTCCAAACTTCAAATTTATTTTTGCTTTCTTTGTAAAAAGGACATACAATTTCTATTTCAACTTTTTCTGAAAGCGCTTCTGCAAGGCTATAAATAAAAGGACTTTGAAAATGTCCTTTATATGCTGGAAATGATGTTGTAAGAATACAAATTTTCATTCTAGATTCTTTTGTGCTTTGAACCACTCAATAGTTTCCTTAATTCCTTGCTCAAATGAATATTTTGGCTGCCAATTTAAAATTGTTTTTGTTTTTGACATATCTGCTAAGGTATCTCTTGGTTCAATTACTGGATCAGTATATTCTGCTTTAATATCTTTATCTCCAATTATTGATTTAACAACAAAATTAACTGATAAGTTTTTGTTATTTCCTATATTGAAAACCTGACCAAAGGCTTCTTGATTTTCTGTTATTGCTGCAAGAATATTAGATTCAACAACATCTTTAACAAAAGTAAAGTCTCTTGTTTGTTCTCCATCTCCATAAATTACTGGAGATTTTCCTTCTAAGACAAGATTTATTGATTTTGGGATTAAGCAAGCGTATCCTCCACTTGGATCTTGTCTTGGACCATAAACATTAAAATATCTTAAGCTAATTGTTTCAATTTTATGCATTAGATAGTATAATTTGCAGTAATATTCTCCTACTAATTTTTGCAGAGCATATGGTGACATTGGATTTGGAGTCATTGTTTCGGTTAATGGAAGAGTCTCTTGGTCTCCATAGGCAGAAGAACTAGCTGAATAAACAAATCTTTTAACACCTGCTTTTCTGCATGCTTCTAAAATATTTAAAGTTCCGTTTATATTTGCTTTGTTTGTTTGTTCTGGATTTTTAATTGAATATTGAACTCTAGGAATTGCAGCAACATGAAATACTGTGTTTACTCCTTTAAATAATTCTACTATGTCTTTGTCACAAATGTTTTTATTATGAATTTTAAGATTTGGATTGTCTTTTTGATGGGATAAATTTTCTTCTTTTCCTAAAGAAAAATCATCAATAACAATGACTTGATTTTCTAATTCTAAGAGTCTGTCAACTAAGTGGCTTCCTATAAAACCTGCGCCTCCTGTTACAATTACTTTTTTTCCTTTTATTTGTTCCATTCTTTATTAGCTGATTCTAGTGATTCAAATGAACCAATATCAAACCATTTTTCCTCTGGATTATTGAAGATATGGCCATGGACTGTTTCTTTTTTATGCAGCCATTCAACAAAGTCTCCTGTTCTATCTGCGTTGTTTCCTTGTTTTAGGTATTGATCCATTAGATCTCTAATTTGTTTTGTGTAAAAATAGATGCCAATTGAAGCTAAGGTTGATTTTGGCTGTTCTGGTTTTTCCTTAAATTCAATTATTTTATTATTTTCACCTAAGGCAACTATTCCAAATTTCTTTGCTTCTTGCTCTGTTTTAACATCATATAATGAAATAATATGTTGATTTTTTTCTTTGAATGTTTGATGCATTGATTTTAAACTAAATTGGAATAGATTATCTCCATTGATGATTACTATATCATCATTAATATCTTCTTTTTCAATTGCAAAATTGATATCACCAATTGCTCCTAATCTATCATTATTTGACAATGTGCTATCATTAAGCACTTTAATTGGAATATTTGAATTATAATTATTAGACCATTCTAAGAATTGATTGTAAAATTTATTGTTTGTAACAACAATAATTTGATCAACCTCTTCTATCTCTTTAATTTTTTCCATGATATGATTAATCATTGGCTTGCCAGCTACATCTAATAATGGCTTAGCTTTATCTTTAGTTAAAGGATATAATCTAGTTCCATAACCTGCTGCTAAAATTATTGCTTTCACTATCTGCCAACTCCAATATAATTAAATCCTAATTCTTTCATTTCTTTTGGATTATATATATTTCTTCCATCTATTATATTTGGCTGTTTTAACAAAGATTTTATTTTTTCTTTGTCTAATTCTCTAAATTCATCCCATTCTGTGCATATAACTAAAGCATCTGCTCCTTCTAATGTAGAATAAGGATCAAGAGTATAATCAATGTCTTTTAATAATTTTTTAGTGTTTTCTTCTGCTACTGGATCAAAGGCTTTTATTTTTGCTCCTAGTTTTTGCAGCTCGTTTATAATAAATATTGCAGGAGCTTCTCTTATATCATCTGTTTTTGGCTTAAATGCCAATCCCCATATTGCAATTGTTTTTTGATCTAAATCTGGAATTAATTTTTGTATTTTAGGGATTAAGGATAGTTTTTGTTTTTGATTAGCTTCTTCAACTGCTGTTAATATAGTAGCATTACAATTATTTTGTTTTATTGTTTGGATTAAAGCCTGAACATCTTTAGGAAAGCAAGAACCTCCATAACCAATTCCTGCTTGCAGGAATCTTGGACCAATTCTAGAATCTAATCCCATTCCTTGAGCTACTTTTTTAATATCTGCTCCTACTTTTTCTGATAAATGTGAAAGCTCATTCATAAAAGAAATTCTAGTAGCTAGCATTGCATTAGAAGCATATTTTATTAATTCTGCGCTTTTAATATCTGTATGTAGAATTGGTCTTCCTGTTCTTGTTACTGCACTGTAGATTTTATTCATTATTTCTTTAGCTTTTTCTGAATCAGAGCCAATAACAACTCTGTCTGGATTTTGGAAGTCTTTTAATGCAGAGCCTTCTCTTAAGAATTCTGGATTTGAAACAATATCAACTTCAATATCTTTAGTTTGGTTATCTTTTATTATTTGTTTAACCATATCTGCTGTTCCAACTGGAACAGTGCTTTTATCTACTACAACTTTGTAATCCTGCATATGGGTTCCAATGTCTTTTGCAACTGCTTTAACAAATCTTAGATCTGCTTCATGGTTTTCTCCCATTGGAGTTCCAACTGCAATAAATATAACTTGAGAATCTTTGATTGCTTTTTCTTTATCTGTTGTAAAGGTTAATCTTGATTCTTTTTTGTTTCTTTTTACTAATTCATCTAAGCCTGGTTCATAAATAGGAAGAATTTCATTGTTTAATTTTTCTATTTTTTCTTGATCTATATCTAAACAGATTACATCATTACCTAATTCTGCTAGGCAAGTGCCTGCAACTAATCCTACATAACCTGTTCCAATAACTGTTATTTTCATTAAATCCCCCTATTTAAAGCACAAATTATAATTATTTAAATATGTTATGGTTTAATCAATAAGAAAACGAAAATTTTATAAAGAATTTATTATTGTTGAGTTTTAGGCGGCCATAGGGGCTTGGTTCACCTGTTCTCATTCGAACACAGAAGTTAAGCAAGCTTCCGTATCATGCGGTACTGCACTACGCGGGAAACATGGTAAGCTGCCAACCTTTTCTTATATTATAGAAACATTTTTATCTATGTTCTATTTTTAAGTGTTAAATGAAAATGGGAGACTGGCTGATATTTGCGATATTTGCATTGATTATGTGGGGCTTATGGGGATTTTTCCCTAAATTAGCTACTAATTATATTAGCCCTAAGAGTGCTTTAATCTTCGAGGTTATTGGGGCTCTAGTTGTTGGTGTGGTAGTTTTAATAGTTGTGGGGTTTAAGCCAGAGATACATTCAAAAGGAATTACTTTTGCTTTGCTTACTGGTATTGCAGGAACATTAGGAGCATTGTTTTTTCTTTATGCAATTAGCAGGGGAAAGGCTTCTGTTGTTGTTACAACAACTGCTTTGTATCCTATAATCACGATAATGTTGGCTTTTTTGATATTAAAAGAACCAGTTAGTTTAAAACAAGGTGTTGGAATGATATTTGCATTAACAGCGATAATGCTGCTTTCTGGTTAAAATTATTTTAATTCTATAACAATTGATTTATCCTTGGAAATTACTTCTTTTATTAGTTTATGATTTTTTAGTTTTTCTTTGATTTCTTTCCAAGAATGTTTTTTAGAAATTGTTTTTAATTC
>JAHWIT010000095.1 GCA_019322455.1 Candidatus Woesearchaeota archaeon | reverse complement strand
AAGAGATTATTAATAAAGGCATTGAGAAGATGAAACAGAAACAGGATGAAGTGCCAAGTATAAATGAGTTAATGAAGCAAAAATTGAGGAAAAAAAGAATATGATATTCATAATTTATAATTGGAGGTCGAATTAAAATGGAATATGTGTATGCAGCAATGTTATTACACAAAGCTGGACAAAAGATTGAAGAAGGATCAGTCAAAAAAGTACTAGAAGCAGCTGGTGTTAAACCAGATGAAGCTAGAATTAAAGCTCTTGTTGCTTCTCTTGAAGGTGTTGATATTGATAAAGCAATAGAAAAGGCTGCTGTAGCGCCTGCAGCTGCTGCACCTGCTGGTGGAGCTGCTGAAGGAGGAGCTCCTGCTGGAGAGAAGAAAGAAGAGAAAAAGAAAGAAGAAGAAAAGGTTAGTGAAGAAAAAGCTGCTGCTGGATTAGGCGCACTTTTTGGCTAATCTTTTTATTTTTTTTATGATTTTAAAAAAATAAAAATGGTAATCTGGAGCGGACATGACAACAGAACAGAAGAAAGAGCTATTTAATAAGCTTAAGGAAAATAGAATAGAGGTAAGTAAATTAAGGAGAACTTTAAATCAGTTAAACCAAGAAAAAGAGGAATGGTTTAAGAAAAAAGAAGAGTACAGAAAGGCTATTTCTAAATTAATTAATGAAGTTAAGAGCAGTAAAAATGACAGAAATGAGTTTACAAAAGAAGTAAAACAGATAAAAGAAAAGAGAGAAAAGTTTAATCAGGAAATTAAGGGCAAGATCAGTGAAGTTAAGAAAATAAATGAAGAAAAGAAAGAGATTGAAAAGAAATATGGCATAAAGGATGATCCTGCAAAGATAAAAGAAGAGATTGAAAGATTAGACACAAAGATTGAAACTGAACCTATGGCTTTTAACAAAGAAAAAGAGATTATGAAGAAGATTAAATATCTTAAAAAGAAGGAAAAAGAAGCTGAGAAGATAAGTGATGTTTGGGAAAAACAAAGGGGAATATCAAAAGAGATTGATGCATTAAAAGAAAAGGCAGAAGAAGCGCATAAAGGTGTTCAAAACAAGGCTAAAGAAAGCCAGGAAAAACATGAAGCTGTTATTGATTTAAGCGGAGATGTTGATGAATTAAAGGAAAAAGAAGAAGAGGCTTTTAAGAAATTTATTAAGATAAAAAATAAATTTACTGAAATTAATAATAAATTAAAGGAAAAATTAATTGAACTTGGTCATGTTAATGAAGAAGTAGGCAAGATGAAGGAAAGTAAAAAACAAGCTAAGAAAAGGAAAACTGAGGAAGAGTTGAAGAAAAAGGAAGAGATTGTCAAAGAAAAATTAAAAAAAGGCGGTAAATTAACAACATATGATTTGATTGTTATGCAAGGATTAGATAAAGAAGAATGAATCTAGTTCTAAAAATAGAAGATTTATAAAGAACTTCATATTTCAATATATAAAATGTCAGAATTATATAATACAATCCAACAATATTTAGCTAATGTTCCTGCATATGTTTATATAGGAATTACTGCATCAGTTGTTGCTGGTTATTTAGTAGCAAAAATAGGACCAAAAATAGAGAGATTAATTAGAGATAGAAGAAGCGCAGATGTAAGAAGAGTGGAACTTGCAACTGGAAGAAAACTTGTAAAAGAGATAAAAAGAAATCCTGGTATAACTTTAGGTGAAGCAGTGCATGAAATCTGGGAAGACCTTGATGTTGCTCTTGTTGGTGCACCAAGAGAACATGCTGAAAAAAGAATATCTGTAGTTAATGAAGCAATGGATAGAATAGGTATTAACAAATAAAGAAATTTTATTTCTTTTCAGGTTTTTTTTCTGCTGGTTTTTCTTCCTTTTTAGATTTTGATTTTTTAGTTTCAAATTCTGAATAACCGCATTTACCACAAGTTAATCTGTTAGAATGTTTTGCTAAGAAAATTCCTTTTCCGCATTTAGGGCAGCTTTTGTTCTTTCTTTTTATAGTTGAACCTGATATTTCATAAAGAGTATGCGGTTTAACTGATCTTTTTGGTTTTACTTGTTTTTTTGCCATTTTCTTCGAAAATGCCAAACCTTACTCACTTTCGTTCGTAAGCTTAGCAATTTTTATTCTTTTTTCTCTTCGGCAGGTTTTTCTTCTGCTGGTTTAGCTTCTTTTTTAGGAGCTTCTTGCTTTTTTTCTTCTGCTGGCTTTGCTTCTTCTTTTTTCTCTTCTTTAGGAGCTTCTGCTGGTTTAGGAGCAGGTTTTTTTTGTGAAGAGTCAGACTCGCTTTTGCTCGTCTGGGTACCTGGTTTTGCTGCTTTCTTTTTTGGCTGAGGCTCTATTTTCTGCAGTTCTTCTTTTGACTTGTAAATATAAGCATTAACATCTGCTTCTGATCTGCCATATTCTGTATAAACATTTTTGACTACAACAAGGGTTTCATCTGCTTTTGATTCAGAAGCTATTTGTTTTTTTATTTCTTGATTAGAAGGCGTTGCTTTGTCAAATGTTATATGTGCTTTTATAGCTGTTCTTGACAATAATTCTTCTTCTTTTTTATCTAGAATTTCCAACTGCATTTTTATTTAACCTTAATAGCATATTCTCCTTTGACTTTAATCTCTATTCTTTTTGCAATTGCTGATTTTTCTGGATTAAGAATATTAATTCTTCCCTGCCAATTTGTACTAAATTGTTTGTTATGACAAATAGGACATTGAGGACCATCTACAAAAATTTTACAAGTTTTACATACTTTCTTTTTTACCATTTTCTTTGAAAATGCTAAACCTTACTCGCTTAAGCTCGTAAGTTTAACCATAATTATTTACCTTTTTTTTCCTTTTTTTCAGTTTTTTCTTCTTTTTCTGGCTCTGCTTCTTTCTTTTCTTCAATCCAATCAGATCTTCCAAGGCCTGGCTGCCTCATTGTAAGGCCAAGTTTTGGTGATGTTGTGTCTTTAAAGCTTACTGCAATTATCCTTGCTTTGCATTCATCTCCTATCTTTAATGTTCTTTTTGTATCTTTTCCTGTCAAAACCTTGTTTTTTGCAAAGCTAACAAAATCATCCATTGTTTGTGAAATATGAATCATTCCTTCTATTGGTCCTAATGATATGAATGCTCCAAAGTCTGCTATGTCTTTGATTTTTCCTAAAACAACTTCTTGAAGTTCTGGTTTAAATGTTAATAACTCAAATGATGTTTCATAGTAAGAAGCACCATCTCCGGGAATTACAATACCCTCTTTTATTTCTTTTATTTCTTTTACATCTATTACTATACCTATGTCTTTTGAGATATAGCCTTCATATTCTTCCTTTAATTGTTTAAGTACTGCTTCCTGTCTTGTGAGATTAAATAAAGCAGGAGGTACCCTTATATGGTCTTTTATTTCAGCTTTATAGAACATTTGAATCCCTACTTGATTGTAAAAGAATATATAAAGTATTTAAAAAACTTTGGGTTTTTTATGTTATAATTAACTTTTTTTTAGCTCTTAAAGTGATTATTTTTGTTTTTTTAAATTTTAATCTCTTTTTTAAATTAATATCTTGAGTTGCTATAATGTAACCTTTTAAATCAGCTATGATATCATCAACTGGCTTATCTTGTTTTGTTTTTATTATGTTTGGTTTTTTTGTTTTTATTAATTGCAAAGCTAATTTTGCTGCTTTTTTGTTTTTTAGTTTTTGTTTTTTATCTGTTATTATTTTTTTTAATTCATCTATTGATTTATCTAATACATATAATTTATAGTTTGCAAGCATAATTCTGTCTATTTCTGAGAAGATATCTATGTTAAATTGTGATGGGATTAGGAGAAAGTTTGTATCTAATAGTATTTTTTTGATTTTATTTTCCTCCAAACCATTGTTGCATTTTAACTGCATCTCCAAAGATATCTGGAGATTCGTTGATTATAACCATTGATTTTGGTTTGTGTTTTTTAATTGCTTTTGCTAAAGGCATAAAGAATTTCCTGTCCATAACTTTATGAGATCTTTCACCTTTTGCTGTATAAGTAATTCCAGAGAAATGGCAGTGTATATGAGATAAATGCTTAATTTTTTTCATTATTTCATTAAAATCTATTTTTCCCTGCTCTCTTGCATACAAATGAGCAAAATCAACACAGATATCACAACTAATATCTTTTTTTAATTTTAATAAGGTATCTAAATCAGCAAATTGAGATTCTTTTCCAGTAACTTCTGGAGCTAGTTTAACATTCCATTTATTTTTCTTTATTGTTTTTTGCATATCAACAATTGCTTCTTTGATTATATTATAAACTTCATTTTCATCTCTTCCTTGATAATAACCTGAGTGAAATACAACAGGAGATGCTCCTAAGTAATGTGCTCTTTCACAACTCATTAATATTCTTTTTTTAGAAGCATTTAGTTTTGTTTTTTCTTTTGACGCTAAATTAATATAATAAGGACCATGCACTGATAATTTTATGCCTAATTTTTTTGCTATTTCACCAACTTTTTTTGCTTCTGCATTAGACATTCTGACTCCATATGTAAATTCGACTTCTAATGCTCCTAAGCCAAGCTCTTTTGCATGCTTAACTCCTTCTTCATTCCCTAATCCTGCAGAACCTGCTGGACCAAATAATATTCTCATTGTTCTTCGCTTATTTTTATTTCTACTTTTGTAAAGAATTTTGAAAAATGTGTGACTATAGTTGATAAGATTATTGAATATATCATAAATAAGAATATTAAATTAAGGATTAGATTCATTCCTATAATTACTTTTGTTGCTAATGTAAAAACAACTACTGCGACTGCTATTCCTTTTGATATATTTAAAGTCATGTATAATTTTTCTTTTAGAGTATATGTTGCTTTTCTAAATGATAATTGAACTGAGATAAATCTTAGTACAAGATATATTATAAATAATATTGATGATGGAATTAAGAAGTTAGTTGTAAAAGGTATTTTTATTACAGAGCCTATAAGAACAAAGACAAGTATTTCAAGCACTTCTGAAAATATGCTTCCGAATTCTTGAAGTTTTCTCATGTGTTTTACTCTATATAGATTTCCAAACATAATACCTGCTGTTGTGACTGATAACACACCGTTTCCGCCTAGAGTTTCTGCTATTGCATAAGTTAATAGAGCAATTATAATAATAGCTAAAGGGGATAAGGTAACACTGTAATATCTTTTCATGACTCTTAAAAAGATTAATGCAATTAATATGCCGGTTCCTATTCCTGTTACAAACTGCTGTGCAAAAGGCATTAATTGGCTTGAAAGAATAGCTAGTGTAGATTCTCCTGTTAAATTTTTTATAATATCAATCAGTAAGAAAGGAATTAATACAATCAAAGGTGTGTTTAATATTGCTTCTACTTTTAGTAATTCAAAAAGTCTTGAGCGTGCTCCTGCTAAAATCATTAATGTTGAAGAAGGATCTGTTCCTGAGATAACTGCTGCAAATAGTATTGCTAATAAAAATGATGCTGGTTTGAATATATAGTAGGTTATAATGGATAAAAAGATTAGATTTAGAAAAAGGAATATTAAAGATAATTTCAATGCAGATACAGACATTGTATCAAATTTTCTGAAATTAAATCTTGAGCTTGAGTGAAAAACAACCATTGCTAAGGTTATAACTGCTAATGATGCAAGAAATAAAGGAGAAAATTCGACTATTTGTTTGTTGTTATATTTAATTGAGCCTAATATCATTCCAACTAGGATAAGTAACAAAAGATTTGGAATTTTAAGTTTTCTTGATATTATTGAACTTAATAAACCTATAAATAGAATTATTCCAATATAACTTATGTTTAATAAAATTGGATCCAAGTTAACACCTCTTTTAGTTAATTATGATAGAATTAGTTTATTAAATTTGTGTTTATTCTTTGTATTTACTAAGAATTAGACCAGCATTGTGTCCTCCAAATCCAGAAGTAAGTTTCATAGCAAGATTTACTGGTATTTCTGTTTTTCTATTATGAGAATAATTTAAATCACAATCTGGATCTTTTTCTTCAAAATTTATTGTTGGAGGGATTATTCTATAATATATTGCTAAAGCTGTTTCAGCTATTTCAGTTGCTCCTGATCCTCCAATTGAATGTCCTGTTCTTGATTTTGTTCCACCAACTATAATCCTATAAGCATGTTCTCCTAATACTTTTTTAATTGCCATTGTTTCTACTCTGTCATTTGGAGGTGTTGAAGTGGCATGTGCATTTATATATTGAATATCTTCTGGATTGAGGCGTGATTTTTTTAATAAATTATTGATTAATTTGATTAATTGATTAGCTTCTGGATCTAAGGCCATTATATTACGTGCATCAGAATTTGCAGCATAAGCTATTATTTCTGCATATATATGAGCATTTCTTGCTAAAGCATGTTCAAGTTCTTCTATGAAAAGTGACGCTCCTCCTTCTGCTAAAACAAAACCATCTCTATTTTTGTCAAAAGACCTTGATGCTTTTTCAGGACAATTATTAAAAGCAGTTGATAATGTTCTATTTCCATTCATATTTATTGTATCAAATCCATAAAAACCATATCCATCGTGTCCAAAACAGGATTCTATACCTCCAGCAATTCCCCATTTATATTCACCTAAAGCTATAAGCCTGTAAATGTTTCCAAGGGCCATTGTTCCTGCTGCGCAAGCAGTTGGTGTTGGCCATGATTCTCCTTTTATTCCATATATTATTGAAATATTATCAGAAGGAGCATTAGGCATTGATTTAGACACAGCAAATGGATTTACCTTTTGTTCTAATGTATAATGTTCATGTTCTTCTGTAACTGTATTAAATCCTCCTATTCCTGTTGAAACTAAAACACATCCTTGATCTAAGTCAAGATTTTTTATTTCTGCTTTTCCTTTTGAAGCTGTAAAATCAATTCCTGCATCCTGTAATGCAAGATAAGTTGATGCTAATGCAAATAATGAAACTCTATCTAATCTTTTAGAATTATTTTTCAATCCATATTTAGTAGGATCAAAGTTTTTAACAGTTGCACATACATGTGAACGAAATCTGTCAGGATTTTTAGTAAACCATTCAAAAGGAATTTTTTCTGTTCCTGATTTTCCTTCTAATGAGTTGTGCCAGAATTCTTCTTTTCCTATACCAGTAGAGGTTATTGGACCTATTCCTGTAATTACTACTCTTTTTTTATCCCTATCATTAATTTTAATATTCATTCTTAAATTTTGTTTAGAAGTTATTTTTAAAGTTTTTGCTTCTTGAGAATAGTGTTAGTATAATCGTAACTTATATAAATAGACGAGTTTTTGAATTAATTATGGAATTACTAAAAAGTGTGTTAAAAGGAATAAAGCCAAGTAAAGAAGAGGAAAGAGAAGTTAAAAAAAAAGTAGATGCTTTTCTAAAAAGAATCAATAAAGGTTTAAGAAATGCAAAAGCCGAGTTAGGTGGAAGCGGAGCAAAGGAAACTTGGCTTAGTAAGGCTCATGATGCTGATATCTTTGTTGCTTTTAATTATAATAAATATAAAGATAAAAGTGAACAGCTTTCTGATATTCTAGAAAAACATTTGAAAAGGATTATTGGTAAAGTTTCAAGATTGCATGGAAGCAGAGATTATTTTCAGATTAAAGAAAAAGGATTTACTTTTGAGGTTGTTCCTATTTTGAAGATTAAAGATGCTAAAGATGCTAAGAATATAACTGATGTTAGTCCATTGCATGCTGCTTGGGTTAAGAAGCATAAGAGATTTGCAGATGAGATAAGATTAACAAAACAGTTTTGTAAAGCTCAAGGAGTTTATGGCGCTGAATCTTATATAAAAGGTTTTTCAGGATATATCTGTGAGATTTTGACAGTTTATTATAAAGGATTTATGAATTTAATTAAGAATGGAACTAAATGGAAAGAGAAGGTGTTTATTGATGTTGAAAGATATTATAGAAATAAAAAAGAGATTTTAGATAAATTAAATTTAGCAAAGGTTTATTCTCCTCTTATTATTATTGATCCTGTTCAAAAGGATAGAAATGCTGCAGCTGCATTAAACGAAGAAAAATATGAACAATTTATTTGTTCTTGTAAGGAGTTTTTGAAAAGACCTACAGAAGAATTTTTTGAGATAAAAGAAGTTTCAGTTGATGAATTAAAACAAAGAGCTGGTAAAGATAAATTAATTTTATTGGATGTTGCTGCTTTGAGTGGAAAAGAGGATGTTGTTGGAAGTAAATTATTGAAAGCAGTTGAATTTATTGAGAAGGAATTGATTAAAAAAGAATTTAAGGTTTATGAAAAAGGATGGAAATGGGATAAAAATAAAAAGGCTTTGTTTTGGTCTATTGTTGACAAAAAACTATTGTCAGAGTATGTTGAAAAGCAAGGACCTCCTGTTAGATTAAAGGAATATGTTGAAAATTTCAAGAAGCAATACAAAGGAAAAACTTTTGTTAAAAAAGGAAAGATATTTGCTAAAGTAAAAAGAGAATTTAGAGACAGCAGTGAGTTAGTTAAAGAGCTGATAAAGGATAAGTATGTTAAGGAGAAGGTTAAATCTATTTCTCTTCTTTAAGAGGTTCAACATATCTACATTTAGGATATCTATCACAAGCAATAAAAGAACCATAAACTGATTTTCTGACTTTTAAGTTTCCAATTTTACATTTTGGACATTTTTTCTTAAGTTTTCCTGATTCAATTGATTCCATTTCTTTTAATTGTTCTTTTGAATATCCTTCAAGTTTAGAAGGACATTTTGGATTTAAACAAATTTCTTGAGGTCTTTTTCTTTTCTTGATAACCAGTATCATCGGATAACCACATGTTTCGCAAATCTTTTTTGCTGGTTTTACCATTGCATTTGATGGAAGAGAGAATGTTGTTTTGCAGTCAGGATATTTGTTACAAGCTGCAAAAAATCCAAATTTTCCTCTTCTTATTTGCAATTGCCCTTCTTTGCAGACAGGGCATGGTCCTAGTGTTGTTAATTCATCTCTTGTTTCTCTTTGAGCTGTCGCTAATTCGTGGCCAATTTCTTTTTCATCTTTTTTGAATTTCTCCATAATTTTTGTCAAGACTTTCTTAGCTCTTTCAAGAACATTTTCTTCTTTTTCTTTTCCTTCTCTAATCTCTTCCATATCTTCTTCAAATTCTCTTGTAAGTTTTTCATCTATAATGTCAGGATTATGCTTTTCTAATGTTCCTATTGTTCTTATTCCAAGTTCAGTTGCTTTAATCTGCTTTCCTTCAATATAGTCTCTTTGGAATAATGTATCTATAATTTGAGCTCTTGTTGCTTTTGTTCCCAAATTTCTTTTTTCAAGCTCTTTTATAATAGAAGCTTCTGTAAACCTTTTTGGAGGCTGTGTTTCTTTATCATGCAGTGTAATTTTCTTGACATCAATTGACTGTCCTTTTTCTACTTGTGGAAGTTCTTCTTCTTTTGCTGGTGTAAATCTTCCATATAGTAAATGCCAACCTGGTTCAATTGTTATTGTTCCTTTTGCTATGAAGATTTCTTTTTTGCAGTCTATTCTGATATTCATTGTTTCTCTTACTGCAGGATCTCCAAATGTTGCTAGAAATCTTCTTACAATTAAATCATACATATTGAATGCGTCTTTATCTAGTTTAGAAGGAATAATACCTGTTGGATAGATAGCTGGATGTGCTGGATCTGTTTTTTTACCTTCATTTGGTTTTAATGTTTTTTTATTAAGAAGAATTTTTGTTTCTTTTTCATATTTTTTAGACAAGGCATTGATTATTTTTTTATATCCTATTTTAGCTGGCAATTGCTGTGAAGATGTTCTTGGATAAGAGATATAACCTGATGTATATAGATCTTGAGCAATTTCAAATGTGTGTTTTGGAGAAACTTTTAATGTTCTGTGTGCTTCTATCTGTAGTGATGTTAAATCAAATGGTGTTGGAGGAGCTTGATTGAATCTTTTTTTCTCAACATTGTCAATAGTTGCTATTTTTTCCTTATGTATCTTATTATAAATTTCTTGTGCTTGTTTTTTATCCCAGAATTTGTCTTTTTCATGCCATGAATCTAGTTCCTTTTTTTCTGTTTCTCCTAATAATTGTATTTGCCAATAAGGAGTTGGCTTGAATGCTTGGATTTCTTTTTCTTTGTCTACAATTAATTTTAATGCTGGTCCTTGTACACGTCCTGTTGACATAAGTTTAAACATTCCTGTTGTTTTTATTGCGGATGTTAATGCTCTTGATGTGTTTATTCCATAAAACCAATCTAGAATATGTCTTGCTTCTCCTGCCTTTGCTTGCCCCCAATCTAAGTGAGGAATCTTGTTTTCATATGCTTCAATTAAATCGTCTTTAGTTAATGTTGAGAATTTCATCCTATTTGCATCTTTTTTATTACAGATATATCTTATAATATTAAGACCAATAACTTCCCCTTCAACATCATAATCAGTTGCTACTGTAAATTCACTAGCTTCTTTTGCTAGTTTTTTAATTGCATTAAGATATTGTTTTGAGAATTTAGCTGATTTTTGAACATCTGCAATTGGTTTCCATTCAATATTATAAACTGGATATACCCATCCTTTTTTTTCTTTTTCAGCTAAGCCATACAAATGACCAACTGCACATGTAACTACAATTTCTTTTCCTTTATGTGTTAATCTATAATAAGGAATCTTTTTCATGTATGTTTCTTTTTTTGGCTTGTTGTCAGCTAGAGCTTCTGCTATTTTTTTTGCTGCTGCAGGTTTTTCACATATAATTAATTCGTACATAATTTTCGAGAAGAATTGAGTTATTTAAAAAAGTTTGGATTTAAGCTTATTTTTGTTTTTATTTTTTGAAGAATTTATAGACGGTATAAATGAATTTTACTGTTAATGGCAATTTTTCTTTTTCTAATAAATTGAAGAATTTTGTAAGTTTCCATGCAAATCTTGCTCTAAAAGGAATTTTTCCTTCTAACATCATTTGTTTTAGTTCTTTTTCTGACGGTGTTTTGAATAAACTTTTTATTTTTTTATGCTTAAAAGCTAACAATAATAGTTCTGCTTCTATTATTCCTGCTTGCATGTTTTTACTAATATCTTTTTTCCAATCTTTTTCATAACATTTTAAGAATTCTTTATTGAATTTGTTTTCTTTTGTTGCTTTTATTGCTGTTTTTGCTGCTAATTTTCCTGTTTTTAATGCATAATAGATTCCTTCTCCTGAAAATGCATGAACTTGGCCAGCGGCATTTCCACAAATTAGTAATCTATCTGTGTATGTTTTGTTTATTGGGCCTGAGCAAGGAACAATTCCAGCATATTCTGATAATTGAGTTGCATTTATTTTGTATTTTTTAAGAAATTTGTTTAGAATTTCTTTTGTTTTTTTATTTGAATTAAATGCCCCAAATCCAATATTTGCTAATTGTTTATCTTTTGGAAATATCCATAAGTAACCTAAATGTTCTGAATCAAAGAAATAATAGAATTTATTTTTGTCTAAATTATGATTTTTGTAGATTCCTCCATAACCTAATACAATTATTGGATTGTTTTTAATTAAATTTAGTTTTTTCTGGATATTGAAATTGCAACCATAAGCTAAGATTGCTAAATTTGCAGTTAGAGTTGCTTTATTTGTTTTAATTTCTATGATATTTTCTTTGATGTTTAAATCTTGGCAATTTGTTGATAATTTTAGATTATCTTTTATTGGTTCTGCTAGCCATTTTTCAAATTCTGGACGGTCAAGTTCTAGAAAATTTTCTCTAAATGTTTTTGTTAAATCTTCATAATGAATTTCATGAGTAGTGATTGTATTTTTAACAAATGGATAGTTTTTGTGTTGAAAGAAATCTATGAATTCTTTTTCTCTAATTCCTTCTCCGCATTTTAATGGCAAGCCAATTTCTTTTTTTGAATCAATTATTAGAAAGTTTATTTTTGCTTTTTT
>JAHWIT010000094.1 GCA_019322455.1 Candidatus Woesearchaeota archaeon | reverse complement strand
CAGAGTCTATTTATTTCACTGGAAAAATTGATGAAGTTCGAATATATAATAGGTCTATATCTCATGAAGAGATTAATGCTAGTTATAACGCAAGCATGTATAGATATAACATAAGTTTTAATGATTATCCTGATGGTAATTATTCTTATGTTGCATATGCTCAGGATAAGGCTGGAAATGTTAATAATACAGAGACAAGACAAGTTACTTTTGATTCTACACCTCCAGAAATATACATAAATAATCCAGTAAATAACACAATAACATAAGTAAAAATAGCAATAATAGCTAAAGCAAGAACAGCTCCAATAACTGCCCATAACCCCTTAATTTGACCTCTTTTTTTCATACAACAATAGAATTAGTTATTTAATTTATATTTCTTTCTATTAAGAAGGCCTGCACTGTTTTTTATCTCCAGCAAGATTAACCAAATTAGATTCAGCACAATTCTGCTCATTAAATTTAACTACTTTTATATCATCAGGAGCAGCATCACATTTATCAGGTAATTTATCTCCATCTTTATCGTCATCATCATTATCACAGCCAGTTTGACAAACACACCAATCACATGTCTGATCATCTCTATTATCATTATCCATATCTTTTATTTCATAGGTTAATGATTTTGTTTTAGTTGCTGCAATGCATAAAGCATCTATTTTAGGACTAAGTTCTAAAACCTGCTGACCTGTTCTTGCGCCCCCTCTAATAAAATAAAAAGAAATAGCTAAAATAGCAGCAGCAATAATAAATCCTATAACAACACCCATCATCTGGCTGCTCATTCCCTTTTTATCTTTCATCCTATCTTCACACAACAATTATAATCTTCTTTATACTCACTACCAACATAACATCCCTTAAAAGCAGAAATAGGTCTCTCCTTTGGACAACTAGCTTCGCACTTGCCGCCTTTTGCTTCACAATCTCCTATTCCTTTCTTAAATAATGCAGTTCTTGACATCAAAAAATAAACAAGAACAGATAAAACAACTAAAGCTAAAACAGCAGCTATAATCATATTAAATGTAAGCTCAGATTTCTTTTTCATACTAACCCCAAGCACATGTTAAATCTTCATATTCTCCAGTAAAATGGGTTTCACAGCTATCTTCATTTCCTTGTGATGCACAGCTTGAAATAGCCCTTTCAAAACTATTTATAACAACTGCTCTATTCCCTTCATCTGCTTTGTCCAAATCAGCCAAAAATCTTGTCTCCATTCCTCTTGAAGGATGGCAAGTACTATAATCTAATTTTAATGTTGCTAATTCAGCTTTTGCAGCTCTGCTTATTCCTATTCCAAATGAAGCCATTTGTCCAGTAAATATTGCTACAAGAACAACTAAAACAATTAATCCAACAGCTGCAACTATAATTGTTGTAAGAGAAAGACCCTGAGCTTTTTTATTCATTTAATTCACCTCATTTTATACAAATATATTCTATTTTTAATTTTTTTATATATAAATCTTGTGGTAACTTCAACTCTTTGCTTGCTTAATATAATCATTTACATCAGATATATAAACACTTGTAGGAAATCTTATTGTAAATCTCTCAGCTATTTTAATTGTTGTATCATCATAATGCTTGCTATTTTTCAAAACTAAGATAAAAGAAAACACTGTTTTCTGGTCAACATCTTCCATAAAAAGAACTAAAGTATTTTTTGGAAAACATTGCTTGTATTCTTTATACAAATCAATTATCTCTTTTTCTTTATTAATTCTCTCTGCTTCAGCTAAGCTAGGATTATAATTATCCAGTAAATTTTCAATTTCAATATGATACTCATCAATCTTCTTGCCAGTTTCCTTGCACGCTTCCTCTAACTGAATAAATTCCTTTCCTTTTTCAATCTGAGGATATATAGTAATAATTGCAATTACTATAAATACAGCAATCCCTATTATAGCAGGTATTAAATATGAAGGCAATTCTGATTTCTTATACATTTATATTACACCTAATTTCTTTGCTATTAAATAAAGCAAATACATTGCTACAAATAATCCTAACAAAACCAATCCTGCTTTGATTAAAAATCCCCAAACCTCTCCTTGAGCTTTTTTTAACATCATTTTTATCCTCTAACAGGTGTTGCATTACAGCCAATCTTGTCTAAATCCTCTTTTCCATATTCTGCAAATAAAACAGCTGCATTCCATTCTGGAAATATATAAGGCCCAGTATAAGCAGCAATCCTGCCTAAATTCTTTTCTCTCTCAAAATTATCCCTGAATTCCTTTATCTCTTGTTCTCCTTTTGCATATATAAATATTGTGCCATATACCTTATCACTAGATATTGAATGTAAAAAAATAATATCCTCTCCAATTAAATCCTTAATCTCTTTCCCTTTATCCTCAAAACCAGATATTGCACATATTGCGCAATAAGTATTTTCATCTGTAAACAAGTCTAAATTCCCTTTTCTATAAATATCTCCGCAAGTATTAATATATTTACTAATCTCTTTTTTAGCAGCATTCTGTCCTTTTTTATCATCTAAATTCTCTTTTATTGTTATATCTTGTATAGGGCATCTAATATCCTCTGAAAAACTCCAGGAAAACAACCTAAACCTGGCATTTGATTCAACACTTGTCTTGCATTGCGTTACCCAAGCTGAAAATTCAGATGATTCCCTAACACCAACTTGAAAATATATAAGAATAATCATAGTTAATAATCCTATAGCCAATAATGAAAGCCATATCAATGTTTGTGATTTTTTAGATAACATTTTAATTAATTAATAATGAACATAAAGATATTTCTTCAGGAGCCTTTCCTTGCTCTAATTGGACTTTTAATTTT
>JAHWIT010000093.1 GCA_019322455.1 Candidatus Woesearchaeota archaeon | reverse complement strand
CTATATCTGTGTTTAATGCTTTTAATGGTGAGATATAAACAGCATAAATCTTATCTTCTAATATTCCTTTTTCTGCTGAGTCTACTAGTTCATTCAAGATTGCTAAGAAGCCAGTTAATGTTTTAGTTGCTCCTGTTGGTGCTGAAACTAAGATGTTTTCTCTTTGATGAATTGGAATAACTCCATATAATTGAGGCAATGAGAAGGATTTAAATCTAGTAAAAAACCATTTCTTTATGGTTGGATTCAAGATTTTCTCAACTTGCTGTTGAGTATATGGTTTTTTCATTACTTCAATAATTTAAATCACCTATTATTTTCAATATTGAAAATAAATGTTGTACTTTAAGTTTGATTATAGATATAATGAATGGTTTATAAAGATTAGGGTTGGATGGCCAGTGTATTAAAAATCATAATATTTATAAATCCCCTCAAAATTCTAGTTTATATTGGTCATTAAGACCTAAAAACTAAATTATACACACCGAAAGGTGAAATATTATTGGTGATTGAATGGGAATACATGATGTTTATCCGAATGATTTAATAGAGAAGGTTGCTGAAGAATTAAAGAAAATTGATGCTATAAAGGCACCTGAATGGACTAAGTTTGTTAAGACTGGAGTTCATAGAGAAAGAGCGCCTGCTGAAGAGGATTGGTGGTATAAAAGAGCAGCTGCTGTCTTAAGAACTGTTTGTGTTATGGGTCCAATTGGTGTTTCAAAATTAAGAACTAAGTATGGCGGAAAGAAGAGACGTGGCCATAAACCACCACAATTTAGAAAAGGTTCTGGAAGTATAATAAGAAAAGTGTTACAGCAGTTAGATAAAGCTGGATTTACTAAGTTTGCTGAAAAAGGAGTTCATAAAGGAAGAATTATAACAAAAGAAGGAAAATTATTCTTAAAGAAGATTGCTGATTCAATAGGCAAAGTAAAAAAAGAAGAAACTATGCCTGTTGAAGAACCAAAAAAAGAAGTTGAAATAGTTAAGAAAAAAGAAATAGCAGAGGTTCCTAAAAAGGAAATTCAAGAAGTTAAGAAAGAACCTAAAAAAGAAGTAAAAGAAGAAGAAAAACCTGAAACAAAACAAACAGAAATCAAAAAGATTTCTGATGTTTCTTCACAGAAACAAATAGAAGAAAAATGAATAATGAAGAATTACAAAAAGAAATGGAATTAAAGCAGCAAATACAGCAATTGGAATTAATGGTTAAACAAAAACTAACTAAACAGGCTTTAGAAAGATTTGGAAATGTCAAGGCAGCGCATCCTGAAAAAGCAATTCAATTATTGGCTTATCTAGGACAAATGATTCAATCAGGGCAAGTTGATGAACAAATTGATGATGACCAGTTAAAAGAGATATTAATCAAATTAACTCCAGAAAAAAAAGAATTTAAGATAAAAAGAATGTAAAAATGGTTAAAAGAATATGTATAAGTGATGAATCATTAGAGAAGATAAGTAAGGCATTAGAAAATGGAGAAAAATGTCCAGCTCAAGAAGAAAATGGGGGCATAATATATTGTGGATATGGGGAAGTAATTGGCTGTGAACATAAAGGTCCAGAAGTGCAGCTTGATAGTGGAATTTTATGTGAAGTAAATACACAATATGTATGTAAGTATAGAGTTACAAAATAAAATGGCACGGTATAAACATCCAAGCAAGAAACAAAGATTAGCGAAAAAAGGAAGACAAACTAGATGGGCTCCTTTTTGGACTGTTCCAAAGATATATGGAAGAGGAAGAAGGATTCATCCTGGTAGACATACAAAAAGAAAGAGAAGCTGGAGACGTACTAAGACTAAAGCATAATTCGCTTCGCAAAATTGTATTTAGACTAATGTTTTACAACACAACTAAATAAAAAATAAAATGGCAAAGAAGGAAAAAGAAGCAAAGATTGTATTAGAAAGAACTTACAATGTTCCTTTAAGAAGAGAATGGCTTAAGGCTCCTAAGTATAAAAGGGCTGCAAAAGCTGTAAGAGGATTAAGAGAATTCCTAATCAAGCATATGAAACCTGGAGTAAATGAAAAAGGAAAGATACAAATTAAATTAGGCAAATACCTTAATGAAGAAATATGGAAAAGAGGTATAAGAAATCCTCCGCATCATATTAAGATTGAAGCTAAAAAGAATGAAAAAGGATTAGTAACAGCTGAGTTATTTGGAGCTCCAAAAGAAGAGAAAAAGGAAGCAAAAGAAGGCAAGCCTTCTAAGCCTCAGGAATCAAAGATTCCAGAGGAGCCTAAAAAGAAAGGCAAAGAAGAGAAGAAAGAAACAGTAGAGAAAAAGAAAGAAGAAGAGAAAAAGGAGAAAGAAAAAGAGGCTTTAGAAGAATTGAAAAAAGAAGAAACTGAGAAACCTGCTCCTAAAATTCTTACAGCTGAAAAGAAAGTTGAAGAAAAACGAACTGCACCTTTTCAAAGATAATTCTAAGATTTATTACATTTTATAATTACTCATAGAA
Source organism: Candidatus Woesearchaeota archaeon (assembly GCA_019322455.1). Classification (GTDB taxonomy): domain Archaea; phylum Nanobdellota; class Nanobdellia; order Woesearchaeales; family WJKL01; genus JAHWIB01. The sequence goes on along the minus strand of JAHWIT010000093.1, from coordinate 1,529 downwards.
TTAATCAATAAAGGATTCAGTAATCTTCACTGCCCACTATTGCTAATGGTTCTAGGGCAACGTAACCTTGTTCTCTCAACTGTTTCACCATCAACATAGGTTATCTCAATCCTATAAACTGCAGGATTAAACCTTATTTCTTTTTTGGTAGGCAAGTCTCCTTCTTTAACAACAAAACTTTCAAGCTTATCAAATTTGTCGTCATCCCTATGAACGTTTATCCAACCTTCAATTATATATAGTCCGGGTTTTTTAGGTTCAAAATGAAATAATTCTTCTGAAGGCATATAGCCTAAAAGTACCCTCTCAGATAAAGTGGTAATCTCTGCATCATAGGTTCTGCTTGTAGGATATTTATGAGTTCTTGGTGATCTAGAGAAGGAATTGCACCACAAAGCCAATGCTGCTGTTCCAGCAACTACTATTCCAACTAGTCCTTTAATTGCTGTTTTTTTCTTCATTTTAAAATAAATAGGTTTAACTACTTTATAAATCTTTTGTTTTTGTTACTACTTATAAGATACTATTAAATCAAAGTGGAACTAAAAAGATGAATAGATAATTAATATCTTTCTAATTCATTTTTAACAGATTTAATAATGAAATCAGGAGTAGAAGCGCCTGCTGTAATTCCAACTGATTTTACATCATTAAAAGAAATTTCTTTCAAATCATCTTTTGTCTGAATAAGATAAGAATTAATATTTGCATTTTGACATAATGTGTATAATTTTCTAGTATTGCTGCTTTTTTTACCTCCAATAATAATCATTACATCAACTTCTTTTGCCAATGAAGAAGCAGCATCTTGCCTGTCTTTTGTTGCAGGACAAATAGTATCAACTACTTTTAACTCATTGCATCTCATCAAAAATATTTTTTCAATTTCTTTATATCTGGATGCTATCTGAGTTGTCTGGCTTACTAAACAAACTTTTTCATACTGTTGATCTGGAATCTCTTCGATGTTTCTAATAATTGTTGGATCTGAAAGCCTGCTTACAATCCCAATAACTTCAGGATGTTTTGGATCCCCAAAAATAAATATCTTATAACCTTCTTTTTCATAATCCGCAGAAATACAATAAACATCCTGCACTTTCCTGCAAGTCTTGTCTATAACCTTAAATCCGCCGTCTTCAAGTTTTTGCAGATCATCAGCAGTAACACCATGAGCTCTGATTATAACCTTTCCAGGGTCTCTTTTAAGAATTTCATCAAGAGAAAGGGGCTCTATTCCCTTTTTTCTTAATTTTTCAATCAACTGTTCATTATGTAATATAGGTCCTAATGAATATGCTTTATCAAGATCTTCAGCAATTTCAACTACATCTCTCGCACCCTTACAAAAACCAATTGGTTTTGCAATTCTTATTTCCATAAAATAGCAATTTAGAAGTAATATAAAAAGTTAATTGCGAAAGTTTTTAAAATTACTAAATATTTTTGTTTTTATGAATAAACTCCCTTTTGAAATAACAAAAAGAGAAATTTTAGTTAAGAAAGAATCTAAAACTAATCCTGAGTAT
>JAHWIT010000092.1 GCA_019322455.1 Candidatus Woesearchaeota archaeon | reverse complement strand
TTCCTCATGTTATTCTTTATAATTATTGTATCAGTCCCTGATGCTGAGATTGCATAATCAGTTACTGCAACATCTGCAGTAGCCCAATAAGATGCAACAGCCCTGCCAGTTGCTCCTTTACCAATTCCAGGAATACCTCCCATAGCTATAACAACAATTAAAGCAATTATTATCACAACTCCTACTATTATGATGTATTCTGTTGCTCCTTGTGCTTTTTTGTATAGTCTCATATATTATACCTCCTGAACGTATTTTATTTATTAGAATTGCTTAATAATATTAACCTTTTTTTATTTAAAAAATAAAGAATTAGTTATTATCTTTTCTTGGATAATAAAAACTTGCTACTATTAATAACTCATATTTTAATTGGCAAGTTTTTAGGATTGAAAATTTTGTACAGAAATTTTCAATAATAAACTATATTCCCAAAAGACTGCTGATAATATATTCTGTTGCTGCAAAAACAATCAATGAAGCTGTTATTACTAATGGAGCATATTTTAAGCCATATTTCTCTTTGCCTTCCTTGATAACTCCCATCAACATGCTTGCTAATACTGCAGTGACAAAAAGTATTATGATTGATAATTTAGTTATAAAATCAGGAGTTAAGTTTATTGTTCCTGCTAAAAAAGCCATTCCAAATCCAGCTTCAGCTGTTCCTGATGCTGCCTGCATATTTGAAATGATTTTTATGAAATATATTGAAACAGATAACAATAAAGGAGCTCCAATAACAACCATGAACAAGATTAACATGCTGTACATTTTTGTGCTTGTGATTAATTCCTTTTTCAATGTCTTTGTTTCTGCAATATCATTTGCAAGATCTTCCAGTAATTGTGCAAGATGTCCTCCTGATTTCATTGAAGCTGCAAATAATTTCATTGCCCTGTCTAATATAGGAGATTGAATCCTTTTTGCTATGCTTAATAATGCTTTTGAAAAGGATTCTGTCCCTAATGCCTTTGTTGTTGCATATTCTATCTCTTCTTTTAATGGCCCGAATTCTTTTCTTGCTGCCAGTTTCATTGCCTGGAATGGAGTCATGCCTGCCTTTAGATTTGCAGACATTAACTGCAAAGCATCTGGCAAAGCTTCTTCAACCCTTTTTGTCCTGTCAATTGCTTTGAAATAAATTACAATATAAACCAGAAACTGTACAATCAAAAAAGAGATTAAAGCAAGAATTACATAAAAAAACGGGAAAGCCAAAGGAATAGTTTCTAAAGCCGGGATTTCTTTTATTGGAAAAAATATTGTTTGGGAAAGGATTGCAATTACAAAAACAAGAACAGCAAGAACAGACGCAGAGCCAATCCAAAAATTAACACTTCTTTTTTCTCCTGCATAAACTAGCATGCGTTCTAGATGTTTTTTATATTTTTTTGGCACTAATCTTGCCATTGTTGTATAAATTCTGTATTTTATTTCCATTATATATACACCATTGGCCTTCTTGTCTTGATTAATCCAATCAGGATAAACTGCACAATAAAACAGATTATAATAAATGCAATAAAAAATCCCCTGCTTACTCCCATCCCAGCAAAAGAAGAAAGTATGACAATCATTGTTGTCCCTATTGTTGGGATTGCAACTGCAAAAAGCATATAGATTAATGACCACATATTCAGTTCTTTTGCATAATCCCTTATCTTTGTTTTTTGATCTATAGTCAGGCTTTTTATTATTGTTTTTAGTGCTCCTTTTAAGCTAGCTCCTGCCCTTAATGTATTTATTAACTGCCATACTGTTTTCCTTAAATATTCTGATTCTGATGTAACTGCCAATTCCTCCAAAGCCTTATCCATTGCTTTTCCTGAGTTAACCTGTTTTGCAGTTTTTTCAATTTCATTGCTTACTAATCCATAATTTGCTTTTGAAACATTTACTAATGCATTATATAGTGAAACACCAGAGCTTATTTCCAGTAAGATATCCTTTAATGCAAATACAAGGTTTTTTTCTAATTTCTCTGCTTTTTTCTTTGCTAATATTTTTGGATATCTTGCTAACAGGAAGAGAAATAAGATAAAAAATATTAAACCAATTCCAATGCTTAATATTAATGACTGGCTTAATGTTTTTGTTCTGATAATGTAGAATATAAAAAACAAAAGCACTGAGAAAATAAGAAAGATTACAAGGCAGTTAACCAAGCAGACAGCTATATACTCCTCTTGTGTTAGCTCAATGTCTGTTTTTTCCAAATCATATTTTAATCCAGGGACAAATTTTGTAAATACAGTTCCTATCCCTCTTAATCTTTTAGAAATCTTTTTAGCAATACCCAATGGAATAAGCATTAAAGGGACTCTTTGGGTCATTTTAATTCCCATGTTTTATAGTTTTCCCATGAAAATCTATATAAAGTATAGGCTAAGAGCAGCAAGAAAATATATCCTAGGATAGAAAACAAATATGCTGCGGTGCTGGATGGAGCATTTATAGATATTATTTTATGGATAAAAAAGGATAAGATAAATATAAAAGTAAAAAATAAGATTCTCTTAAAAACCCTATATTTTGGAAGTACTTTTATTTTTTCATTAAGAGGCATTTTATAGATATAAATATCAGCATACTGGAATTTTATCAATGCAAACAGCATCATTCCTAAAGCTTCTGCAGCGATTACAATCTCAATAATTTCTAGACTATTCATTTTTTGACCTCCTCAATAAATGGATGCTTAAAAATCTTAATTTTTATTGTATTCATTTTTTATTACCTTTTTTTACAAAATCAGGCTTTTTGTTTTGTTTTGCAGCATTTATTATCACGTCAGGAGTTTTATAATAAATCCTCATGATCTGTCCAACAGGATTAACATCTTTGATATTATTCTTTAACATCCACTGCAGAATAATCTGTTTTTCTTTTAAGTCCTTATCTATCTCTTTTGGAGTCATGCCTGTATGGAGATTAAGCTCTTCCATAATCCTGATGCTGTCATTTGCTTTTTCAAAGCTGTCACTTGTTGGTCTCCATCTGTAAATATAATTAACATCAAGCTTATCTTCTCCAGACAATACTTCTGCTAATTCTAAAGTCCTTCTTACACCTTTTCTCCTATCCCTGTACTGCACTAAAACCAGATGCAAAGCTTCTATTTCAGCTTTTGGAATTTTAATTGGAGGCTCGATTAATCTCCTTAGCACTTGAGCAATCGTATCAGCATGCATTGTGCAGTAAACAGCATGGCCAGTATGCATTGCTTCAAACATTGCTTCTGCCTGCCTTCTTCTTCTTACTTCTCCTACAATCATCCTGTCAGGCCTCATTCTTAATGATGCAACCATTAAATCAAGCATTGTTACAGCTCCTTTTCCTTCTGGATTTGGATTCCTGCTTGTTAAAGGAATCCAGTTTCTCAATAAAGAATCAGGCAGGGTTATTTCTCTTGTATCCTCGATTGAAATAATTCGCTGGGTTGCAGGAGTCAAAGAGGTAATAGCATTAAGCACAGATGTCTTTCCAGAAGCAGTCCCTCCTGCAACCATTATATTAAGTTCATACTGAACAGCCATCCAGAGAAAAGCAGCAATTTCTATTGAAAAGCAGTTTATTTTAGGGTCAATAAAATGTACAATTGTCCATGGATTCCTTGCAAACCTTCTTATAGTGATTGTGTTGCCTGCTGTTGATATTGGAAATAATGTCGCTGCAACCCTATCTCCTGTTAGCAAGTGAGCATCCATTATTGGATTAAGGGAAGTTATTTCCCTGTTTACTTTCCTTCCAATCTGAGAGGCAAAGTTATAGATTTCTTCTTCGCTTTTAGGATATTCTGTTGATTCAAGCCATCCATATTTTTTATGGTATAAGCTGATTGGCTGGTTTGCTCCGTTTAATGCAACTTCTTCTAATAAATTATCTGATAAGATTACTTCCATCTCTCCCAAGCCATACATCTTATGCAGCATGATTCCGGCGAGCATCTTTATTTGCTGTTCTTCTGAGTTTGGGAGCTCTGTTTTGATTGTTTGCAATGCTTTTTCGAAAAATATTTTTCTTAGTTCAACAATCTTCCTTGGGTCTGTAATATCTTCAACAGCAATAGGTATTTTCTGCGCCAAATCATTCATCAAATTATTAAGGAGAGCTTTAGTAGCTGGCTCAAGCTCAGGCATTATCACTTCATAAACAGGAACATCTTTCTCAGGAATGTCCCAGATATTTACTTTTGCTTTTACAAAATCAGCTGTAATTGTATAACTTTCTAGCAGTTTTTTATCTTTTAACAGATATTTTTTTTCAACAAATTTTTCTCCTTTTTCTATACTTACTCTAGGCTCTTGCAGCACATTTATAGGGTATATTATCTTGACAATATTTTGTTTTGATAGTTTTTTTGCCAGCCTTTCAACTGTTTTTGAATCTATTTTTAGCTCTTTAGCAAGCTGTGAGAATTTTATATCCTTTTTTCTCTTTACGATTTCCAGAAGCCTGTCTACAATAGTCTGTACAGAATTTTTCTTAGGAATCTCTTTTTTGGATTTTATTCCTGGTTTTCTTTTTTTTGTTTTGTTTAATAACCCCATCTTAATTTATCCTATATTTTTCAAGAACTCTTTTGTATACTTTGAAATCTTCTGATTTTGAGAATTCATCAACTGTTTTTTCAGGGAGTTTTCCAAGCCAGTCATCAATCATTTTCAGGAATTGCTGAATATCTTCTTCTTCATTTGTTTTCTTTCTTTGAGAAGTCTTAGACTTCTCTAAACCTTCCTTTGGAAGTTTTTCACTTTTGTCCGAAAGTTTTTGCTGGTTAATGCTTTGTTTTTTTATCTCAATGCCTTCCTCTAATTTTTTTAATTCCATTCCCTGCTCTATAATATCATTAATCTGTTTACTGAGCAGTTTCTTTTTTCTTTTTAAAACATCTCCTTCTTCATTCAGTCTTTTTAGTTTTTTTAGGATTATGTTTTCCTTTTCTTTTAATTCAGGGCTTATTTTTTTATTGAAAAATCTAAATTTCCTGTTTAATCTCGGAAGATAAAGATAAGTAATGACTCCTATAAGGAGTACTAGTGATATCCTAAAAAGCCACGCCTGCCAGTAATTTGCTTTGAAAAAAATATCTATTATTTCAGTTAATATTCCCATAGACTCGCACCTAGTTTAAGCTTAAAAAACAGGTTATTACAATAAATAGGTTTTTTATTCGCTGTGAGAAGAGAATTAGTTTAACTTTCTATTATATATCAAAAATTAAAATATATCACAATTAGTGAATTCTACATTATAGAGGTAGAAAAATTGAAAAAAAGAAATCTTTCTAAAAAGGAAAAGAAAAAAGCCTCATCAAAGCATGGGAAAAAAACAGAATTGTTAGAAAAAGAGAAATTAGCTATTTTAAAGAAGTCCAAAAAGCAGATCAAAGATATTGTCCAGTCCATTAGAGAGCCTTTGATAGTATTAGATCCCCAACTTAAGATCAATTTTGCAAACAAGGCATTCTATAAAACATTTAAAGTAAATAAAAAAAGTACAATTGGAAAAACCATTTATTCTATCGGCAATAAACAATGGAATATTCCAAAATTGAGGATCCTATTGGAAAAAATTCTGCCAAATAATAAATTTTTTGATAATTATTTAGTTAAGCACAAATTTTTACGAATAGGGGAAAAAACAATGCTGCTCAATGCAAGAAGATTAGATGGTGTGCAGATGATACTTCTGGCAATAGAAGACATCACTGAAAGAAAGAAAGCAGAGGAAGCACTAAGGATATCCAATGAATATAACAAAAGCGTGATTGAGACAATAAGAGAACCTTTCTTAGTTGTGCTTGACAAGGAATATGAGGTGTTATTTGCAAACAAAGCATTCTACAGGATCTTCAAAACAAATCCGAAAGATACAGAAAATCATCGAATCTATGATCTAGGAAACAAGCAATGGAATATCCCTAAATTGCATGAATTGTTTGAGAAAATTCTGACTAAAAACCTTGTTTTTCAAGACCTCATGATTGAACATAATTTTCCCAAATTAGGCCATAAGATTATGCTTATGAGCGCAAGAAAACTAAAAGAAGCTCCAGACATGCCAAAGAAGATACTTATTTCTATCTCTGATGTAACTGATACCACTCTCACAAAAAGAAGATTAGCAAAAGTCCATCAAGATCTAATGAGTTTAGACAATCTAAAATCACAATTCCTGACTATGACTTCTCACGAGCTCAAGACTCCGATAACGTCTATTGTGATACAGGCACAGATGTTATTGGAAGGCTCAATGGGAAAGCTTACCAGCAAGCAAAAAAAGAGCGCTGAAATAATACTGAGAAACATGATGCGTCTTAGCAAGTTGATTGAAGATATACTTGACATATCCAAGATACAATCCAATCAATTAAAGCTTGATATGGAAAAAGGAAATTTGTCTAGTAATATAAGAGAAACAGTTGAAGTCATGAAACCATCTGCAGCTGAGAAAAATATAACATTTGATATAAAAATAAATGATTTGCCAAAATTGATTTTTGACAAAAATAGGATAAACCAGGTATTGACAAATATGATTGGAAATGCTGTTAAATTCACTCCAAAAAATGGAAAAATCACAGTAGAGGCATCAAGACAAGAAAATGATATCATATTTAAAATAAAAGATAATGGAAGAGGTATATCCTCAAAAAATCTTAAAAAGATCTTTGAGCCGTTCTTTCAGATAAATCCTTCTTATATTACGAAAGAAAAAGGCACTGGCCTTGGTCTGTCAATTTCCAAAGGCATTATTGAACAGCATGGAGGAAAGGTTTGGGTTGAAAGCAAAAAAGGAAAAGGCTCTACATTTTTCTTTACTTTGCCGCTTAAAAGAAGCAGAGGTGGATAATATGAAAAAGAAAGTCCTGATAGTAGATGATGAAGAAGACATCTTGACATCTGTTGCAATGCTAATCAATGATATGGGTTATGAAGCAAAAACAGTAAATAATGGGAAAAAAGCGCTTGAGATGCTAAAAAAACAAAAATTCGATTTAGTGTTATTGGATATCCTTATGCCAGATATGTCAGGCAGGGAAGTTTTGGAAAAGATCAGGGAAGATCCAAAACTAAAAAATCAAAAAGCTGCATTCCTGACTGTTGTCAAGTTAAGTGAATACGGCAGAGGCATAATGAAAAAAAAGCTGAAGCCTGTTGACTATTTTCAAAAGCCGATTAATGTTAGTGACTTTAGAAGAAGGATAAAAAAAATATTAGAATAATCTTCTAAATGGCAAAAGAAAATATTATATTAGGTCGGCTGTGTAATAACCAGAATATATTATTAGTTTCCAGCAGCAAAGACCACAGTCAGGTAATGATTGATCTGCACAAAGCAGTATCAAATGAATTTAAAGGAATCCTGGCAATATTGACCCATAAATCTGCATCTACTTTGGCAAGTGAATTCAAGAAAAATAATATAGATGATTCAAACTATTGCTTCATTGATTTTGTAGAGG
>JAHWIT010000091.1 GCA_019322455.1 Candidatus Woesearchaeota archaeon | reverse complement strand
TATAAATACAATCTTTTCCAAGCCAGGCGGTGTTAATTTACCATCTTCTATTATTGGTGATTTGTCTACTTTTGCATTATCATTTGCAGGAATTTCTATTATAGAAGCTGCTGCTGCAACTGAAAATAATATTATTACAAAAATAGAGGGTACTAATAATTTTTTCATTTTTGTTTTAAACCTCCTTTTGATTTATATATGCGTAGGATTTGATATTGTGTATTTAAATGTTTTTGTTCTTTTTTCTTTATAGATATAAAAAGCTTTAAATAATAGCTATTGAAATTAATTTTAATATGATTGAAGACAATATAGAAGGGACAATAAAACATTATCAAAGGGAATTAGAACTTGAGCCTGATTCAATAGGGTTGTATAAAAGATTATCTGACTGTTATATTAAAAAAAGAGAATATAATAAAGCTGAGAGTATTTTACAAAATGCATTGACATTAGATCCAGATAATATTGGCATTTACAGCAATCTTTTTTCTGTTTATATGGTGCAGCGCAAATATTCCAGTGCACTTGCCTGCTTGATGACAATTAATAAACTTCGTTATCGTACTGCTTCTTCAGAACATAATTTTGAAGCAGTGAAGAGAGAGATAGATGCTGATTATGCAGTTATCCAAAGGATTAGGAAAAAGATAGAAGCAAAAGACGATTCATTGTGTGCTATTCTTAATCGTTGAAATTATTTAATGACTATCTAACATATTCATAAATGTGTTATAATCTAATCTTTTTTTTAATTTGTCAATTATGTCTATGCGTATATCAGCTTCTGTTCTGTCATTGACAGAAATTTTATAATTATGCGTAAATCCTTCTATATTAACTGCTTCTGGAAATGGAAATTCTTCCATAGGGCTTTCTGTAGTAGATGAGGATTTTGGTTTTGAAAGAAAGTCTTTTTCAACAATTCCTGTTATATAAAATAGATGATGTGCAAAATGATTGAAGAAGACTATGTAATCTGCTATCTTGTTTCTATATTCAAATACTCTTTTTTTTGGATAGAGGTAAACTCCTGCAAAATCTTTTTGGCATCTTACTCCTAATGATTTTTGCTCCTGGTTTATGAATATTGTAATGTCTTTTTCTTCCTGCTGTTTAAATGAGTTATGATAGAGGAATGCTCTTGCAATGAATTCTTTTTTATCTTCTATTAAAAATTCCCTCATTGCCTGCTCTGCAAGATGGCTTACTGCTAAATCATATGGATTTACTGTAAATGTTTTTTGCTGGTCTTCTGCAACATTCATATAGGCTTTAACTTTTTCTGTTGGAAATGTAACATAATAAAGACTTAATTCATTTAGTGCTTTTTTGCCTGCTTCTAAATATTCTTCTAATGATGGATTTTCTTTTAATCCAAAATGTGTTAGACCTTGTTTAATTTCATCTAGTTTTTCTTGTTTTGAATTTCTATAGAATATATAACCATCTACTTTTCTAGATTTTTTTATAAAATTGTCAGGAGAGATATTTTCAAATTCTAATCCTAATCTTTTTTCTATAGAGCCTTGTCTTTTTTCTCCTGTCCATGTAAGATCATGGATTAATAATGTTATAGAAGGACTATCTGCATTTCTTCTTTTTCTATATTCTTCTGCCAGCTTATGGTTGTAATACATTCCACTAAACAAAAGATCTTTTAATTCCATGTTTTGGTTAAATTTAAGAATAATAACAAGGTTGTGGGAAAATTTACTTTGTAATTTATGAAGTTACAAAATTAAAAATTTTGAACTTCTTGTTTACTTCGTAAACCGCGAAGTTTTATAAACAACTGGCTTTTATTTTCTTTACAATGAAACTAAGTGAGCTTCATAAAATAATTCAAGAATTGGATCTAAAACCTTTAGATACTGTTAGATTTTATGAGCATAAAACATCATTTCCAGCAGTATTAGCACCTCCTATTTCTCCACAGTTTGGGGAAGGTTTAAGTTTAAACTTCAAGAGTGGTCGTGTAGATTATATATTTTTAAATGGGGTATCCATACATTATTCAGCTGAGAAGGGAACAGACCCTGAAACATCATTATCAAGGCTGGAAAGATGGGAGCCCTCTTTAGAGGATGAGATTGAAGCAGTAAGAAAGATTAGAGAAGACATAATGAATAATATTAAAAGACATAAAGGATATAAGTATATTAGATGACTTTAATTTTTCCACAATATTTCTAAGTAAATTTGATTCTTTTGTTGTACTTAACACTACAGCCTAAGTTTAAATGATTTCTAGATATATAATTTTTAGCAATGACTGTAGTAAAAGATGTCAAGACAAAAATTAAGGCAGATTATAGAAGATTTAACTACAAGATATGATGTAAATTCAATGGATACTAATGATTTCTATAGAGCAATAATTGGTGTTCATAACAAGGAGTATCATCCTTTAAGTTATTCTGAATTTGATGAGCATAAAAGAGGATTATTTGATGCTGGTATTAATACATATTCCTATGGTTATGGAGAGAGTTTTTTAATATATAATCATGATCTTGAGATTGGAAGAAATATTAGGTTTTACTTAAATGCGCATAATGCTGAGAATGCAAGAAAGATTATTGTTGAGGCAGCAAAAGGCTTGGGAGATGAAAGAAGATTTAGAATCAAAACAATAGGCAATGGAAATTATGGATATGAAAGATATGATAATATTGTTGTTTATGTCAATGCAAATGATGATGCTAAATATTTTGCAAACTTCTTAAAGGAATTATCTAATAACAACAAAGAACTTTTTGATGATGATGTTCCATTTCCTGCAAGAAAGATTGCAAAGGGATTTGGATATGGAACTAGTATCTTAAAAAGAACATATATTATATTTGGAAATCATATAAGAAAGGGTTATTCTGTTTCATTTAATAGTCTTCACGGCAGTGTATTAAATTTGCTGTTTTCAGAGTTTCGGAAAAGAGAGATTTCAGATTTAGATGAGAAAACTGAGTTATATGCACAAGCATTAGAACAAGCTTGTTTTGATCCAGACAATATGCATCTTATTATTGGAATGGAAGATCCTTTGAAGGATGTTTAAGGTATTTCTTTACAAACTTCTTCTAGAATTTCTTTTATATTTTGATTGTTTTCTGTTTTTAGTCTTTCTTTTGTGTATTTTAGTAAGTGTTCTCTGCCTTGTTGATCAGGAATATCATGATAGAAATCTTCTAAAGCCACTATTATTTCTTGTCCATTATTATAATTGGGCCTTTTTATTAAGGAATTGATTTCTTCTGCTACTTCTTCGTAAGTCATTTTTATTAAGAATAATTTGTAGATTAGATCTTTTGCCTGCTTTAAATCTTTTATTTTTGTGTATTCTAAGAAGGTAGTATTGTCATCTGCTCGTTCTGGGTCTCTTTTGCTGAACTGCTCTTTGAATAATAATGATAATGGTTTATTATCTAATCTGTTTAAGTAAGCAGTGTAATATAAAGAAGGTAATCCTATGCGCAATACTAAATTATCATCTTTAAAATATTTTATTATTCCTAATTCTATTTCATTAATTATATCTTGTTCATGTGTTCTTACTGTTAAAAATTCAGTATATGGTCCTTTTTCCAAAATATCTTTTGGAGGATGTGCTTCAAAGGTAACTCTTTGATAAGATATACTTAGTTTGTTTAGTTTTCCTGATTTTATGATTTCTTCTGGACTATTATCTTGTGTTTGCAGTTGAATATTTAATTCATTTGCTATTTCTTGACAGAAATCTTCTAATTGAGACATATATCTAATTAAGTGAAAGTTATTTAAAAATATGTTTGTTTTTAACTTTAAATTTTTTTATTGGAATTAACAAAATTTTTATATCAATTTTAATATGCATATAAAATATGGAAGGGAGTTCAACAAGAATTAGTATGAAGATTTTTTTAAAATTTAAATCTATTATTAAAAGAAAAATTAAAAAAGAAACGCTTCTTTGGAAGATTATAGTACGGGTATATGGCTTATCAGAAAAATTTAAAATAAGGCTAATATGGTTTTTAAAACTTAAATTAAGGAATCTTCTTTCAGACAGGATTAAGGTTGGCTTTGGTCCTATAACTACTGGTGAAAACACATTGGGGGCTAGGAAATGGCATATAGATCCTATTATTAATTATATAAATAAATATGATAAAAAATATGTTGCTAATATATTTTTTGATAAAGATGATTTAACTAAATTTGATGTAATTGTTATTGTAAAAAGTTTTGACAATTTATCTAATAATATGCTTAAAAAACTTAAAGAAAAAAATATTCTCTTAGTATACGATATAATAGACAATCCATTGGGAT
>JAHWIT010000090.1 GCA_019322455.1 Candidatus Woesearchaeota archaeon | reverse complement strand
TTTATTTCACTTACCAACTTAGAAGGATCTTTAATTCTTCTTTTATTTCCACTTTTTATTGGATGAATACAGAAATTACATCTATTTGGACAGCCTCTGCTTTCATCAATGACAATTATCTTTATCTTATTGTCACCTTTCATTGCAAGATAAACATCCTCGTCGTATATCGGGAAAGCCAGACTATTAAGATCATCTATTCGTTTAATTGGAGTTATCTTGATATCTCCATTTTCTTTATAGATTAGATTTGGTATTTCATTCAATTCCCTTTTTCTTTCTACATACTCTGCAAGCCTGACAATTGTCTCTTCTCCTTCACCATAAGCTAGAGCAACAAAAACATCAGTCACTTCACAAATTCTCTCCCTAAACCAATCTATGTGAGGTCCTCCTGCAAAAATCGGAATTTCTGGATTATCTTCTTTCACCTTTTCAGCAATCTCGATAGAACTTTCAAAGCCTGTTCCCATTACTAATTTAAATCCAATAAAAGCAATATTCTCTTTTTCAATTAAATTAGAGATATTATTTGCTACATCCGCAACATCTTGTTTCTGAGCTTGTTTTATCCTCTCATCCAAATTGCCTTCTCTGTTTTGTGGGAAAAGTCTTCTTATTGAATCAACAGTATTGTAATCTAAAATTATCGCTTCATGTCCTTCTCGTATCAAAGAACCAGCTAAATTTGCAAGACCATTGTCAGGCATCAAAGCACTCGGAGTATTGGGATAACCACCATAATTTATAAGAACTCCTTTGACCATCTTTTATTTAGTCTCAGTTTCGTCGATGAAAAGAGGAATCTTAAATCTTCCTGTTCTTAATTTTCCAGGCTCATATAATTCTACTTTTGGTCTGTGTATTATTCCAGATTCAATCTCATTCTTCATCTGATTATTAGATGTAAATGCTTCAATCGCAAGCGCTTCAATCTTTTCATAATCAGGCACAGGTGATTCTATTCTGATGATCGGCAAATCTTTCTTATCGACTCTTTGTTTGGCAATTTGTACAGCCAGGACTGGAATTCCTTTTGAAAGCATATATTTTGGCATATTCGCAATCTCATCATAAGAAATAAGTCCATCACCAAAAGGAGCATCACTTACTCTTCCAATATCAGTAAGCATTGAGAATTTATCAATATAGTCACTTTTTCCTAAGAACATTGCACTATCACTTATTCTATATCTAATCATTGGTGCAGAGTCCATAGAAAAGGCTGTAACTAAAACCTCTCCTTTTTCATTTTCTCTAACATGATTCCCATCCTTATCTACAATTTCTATAATAAATTCATCTAATTGTAAATGATATTGTAAATTTTCTTTTGCCTCTGCTCCCATCATAAATGTTTCAGAAGAGACATAGAATTGTGCAAATCTATCAAGGCCAATGCCTTCTTTAACAAATTCTCGATCAGATTCAGTGATGCGTGAACCTCCAGATATAACTCCATTAAGAGAACATCTACTTAAATCAATATTTTGTTTTTTAGCAAACGAAGCTAACGCTATATAAAAATTTGATGCTGATACAGAGCGTGTAATCCTATTATTGTTAAGAAGATTTTCAATATGTTTGTCAAGAGAAGTCTGTGTTGTTTCATCTATCACTTTACTTTCAAAAATTTTTTCAATCATTTTTGCAGCAACATGACTTGACCAAACATCTTTGCCATTAGGTATCCAATGAGTTACCCAATATCCTTCACCTTCTAAATCAAAATTATTCATTAAATAAGATCTAGTTATTAATTCTCCGTACAGTCTTAAAGCAGCTTTTAGAGAATGAGGAAGAAGTTTAGGATCGCCTGTAGATCCGCTAGTTTCAACAACCTTAAAAACCTCATCTCTTGGTACAGTTGGCTTATTTGCAAAATCACCCCTTTGCAGAAATTCTTTATCAACCATGGGTAACATATTGACTTCAGCAACATTTTTTGGCAGATCTTCTTCACTCTCAATTCCGTGTTTTCTCAAAAGTTCTCTATATGCAGCATTATGTGTGTTATTATAATGATGTGAAAGCATCTTTCTGAATTTTTCATTTCTCATTGCATTAAATTCATCTAAAGACATATCGTTTATAGAATCTAGTTCATTTTTTATATGTTCAACATAATCATTCATTATGAGCACCTCTTTTATTAATTGTTATATATTATGTATGGATACTAATTAACTTTATTGACAAAACTTATCCCAAAAATTATAATGTTGGATAAGTTTTTATCATTTTGCGATAAGATTTTAAAGAAATATCAAAAAAATTTAATCAAAATTAGAAATTTAGGATAATTTTCTTAATTTTTTTATCCTAAATTTTTAAAAAAATCAAAATTTTTCGAATAAGGTTTATAAGATATAAATTAGATTTCTATTGATAAGAATGGGATTAATCTTGAATTCAAAAGTTGTTGGGAGTAAGGTGATATTTACAATTTGTGTGGATCATGAAGAAGCATTACAACTTAAAGGGCATGTAAAAAATGTCTATTTATTTTCAGAACAAACAGCTCAAATAAAAGCTAATCTTACTGCTAGAGGAAAAAATTCTGCTACAAAGTATTTTTTAATACCTAGAGGTTTGAGAGAGGATATCAAATTTCCACAAAAACAGATACTATGTCAAAGAATAGATTCAAAGGAACATGCAATATTTGTTTATTTGGTAAATAAACTTGTTTAAAAGAGGTGGTAGGTAAATTTATGAAAAAGGTCAATAAATATGAAAATAGTAGACACTAAACATTATGATATTTATATTACAGAATACGATTCAGGTAAAACAATTGTTATTGAGGTATGGGATAAAGAAAAAAAGGAATTTGTTAAGGAATTTGAAATAAATCTTTATGAATAATTTTTTCTTCCAACAATCTCTTTGTTATATCTAAGAAATTCAAATTTCTTTGTTTTATGTTTTTTATTAATAATTTAAACATAATTGGTTCTTCTGTTAAGAGTTTTTTGTCATCAAAATGTAATTTTTGTTTAAATTTTTTGTATGCATCATAATCTTTGAAAAGATTTAGTCCAATAGCTTCTCTTTCTCCTCCAACAAGAAATATTAAATGAGGATTTTTTTCTAACATTTGTTTAATAGTGTCTTTTGGAAGACCAGTATCTTGTTTTATATGTGTTAACATTAATAATTCTAATCCAAGTTTTGCTGTATTTGGCATGACTATAGTTTGTATTAATTTTTGTTTTATTAGTTTCTTTTTTATCTTTGAAATAGTTGCTCTTGTTAAATTAACTTTAAAGCTTAAATCATAAGCTGATAATTCTGGATATTCAATTAGTTTTAATAAAACATTTTTTTCATTTTTGCTGAGTCTTCTATGGACTTCTTCTTCTTCTTCTTCTTCTTCTTCTTCTGCTTTTTCTTGTGGTTTTATATTAAATAAATGTTTTAATAGATCTGAATAACCAAGAAATTTGTATATTTTATTTAATTCATATAAAAAGTGAGCTTCTTTATAGTTTTTTAGTATGTTATATTTATTTGCAGTGCTTATTGTAGGAGCTATCTTTTTTTCAAATTCAGCCATGTTTTTTGAAATAATTCCACTTACAAACTCATTATCAGTAGCAACAAGATAATTAGTTTCAGGACTGGTCAGTTCTTTTTTCTCTGCTATCTCTTTTCTTTTTTCAAAAGGAATACTATATCTTCCATAAGTAAATGTCACTAATTCAGCTCCTAATACTTTGAAGTTAGGAATATTCATAATAACATACATATTATCTCTTCTTAATCTATTTCTAATAGCTGTAATAGTAGATCTCTTTATCTTTAATTTCTTAGAAAGTTGTTTATCAGAGTTATTTGGATATTTTGTTATCCCCCATAATACTAATTTTTCTTTGTCTGTTAGACTTATATTATCTTTTTCTAGTTTTTTAACTTTTATTTCTAATTGTTTTGCATATTGTTGCAGTTTCTTTTGGAGTTTTTGTTTTTGCATCTCCATCTTTTTCTGTTCAGTTATGTCACGGAATATCCCCTGCATAAACTGTTTACCCTGAATCTTTACTGGAGCAGCGCTTATGGCAACATCTCTTAGTTTTCCATTTTTAGTGATAACTTGTGCCTCTAAAACTGCCCCTACATCATTTCTGTGCTGCTTGTAAGTTTTACTAAATTCTCCATCTCTTTCTTTTGGTGGGTGCAGACTTCGTTGATGTTGACCAATTATTTCTGACTTTGTTTTACCAGTTAGCTTCAAAGCTGCTTCATTACAATCAACCAATATCCCAGTTTTTTTCTCTGTTACAAAAATAGCATCTGTTGCTCGTTCAAACAATATACGACGCCGAACTTCGCTTTCTTTCAAAGCTTCTTCTGCTTTCTTCCGCTCGGTGATATCTCTAAAAATACCTTGAAGTAGTTTCTTCCCTTTTCTTATAATCAAATTTGAATTAATACTTACAGGGACTCTTCTTCCATCTTTTGTTAAAACCTCGGACTCAACAATTAACAGTTTGCCTTGTGCATGTTTTTTAAAGTCCTCCATTGTTCTCTTGATTACATCTTTAGGGTGAAGCTGGTCAGCGCTCATCTGCAAAATCTTTTTTTTAGAGAAACCAATTAATTCTTCTGCTTTTTTATTACAATCCACTAATTTCCTAGTTTTAGGATTTGCAACAAAAATCGCATCAGCAGAACTCTCAAACATAGACCTAAAACTTTCTTCACCCTCCCTCAAAGCTTCTTCTGCTTTCTTTCTTTCTGTTATATCCCGCACGCTAGCAATGGAGAACATCGGGCGTCCATCTGGACCAGGGATCAAAACAAAGTGGTCAGCAATCCAACGATAGTTGCCGATTTTGCACTTCACACGGTATTCAGCAGTATCACTCCCCCGAGAGTCTTGAGGTTTCTTGAGCAAGCGTTGCCTGAGTTTGTTGAGTTCTTT
>JAHWIT010000089.1 GCA_019322455.1 Candidatus Woesearchaeota archaeon | reverse complement strand
AAAATTAACAGAAGAAGAAAGAAAAGAGAAAGAAAAGAAAGAGCAAGATAAGCTCTTAATTAAGAAGGAAGCACAATGAAATTAAATCTTCAAAAAAAACTTGCTGCACAGATATTAAAATGCAGTGAAAAGAAAATATGCATGGATACAAGTAGATTAGAGGATATTAAAGAAGCCATAACTAAAGCAGATATTAGATCTTTAATATCAGAAGGAGTTATTAAAAGAAAACAAAGTAATGCTGCTTCAAGAGTCAGAGCAAGAAAGATTGCTGTACAAAAAAGAAAAGGCAGAAGAAAAGGAGCAGGCAAAAGAAAGGGTAAAAAAACAGCCAGGTTGAGGAAAAAAAAAGCATGGATTAATAGAATAAGAGTACAAAGAAATTTTTTAAAGGAATTAAAGGAAAAAGATATAATCATAAGCTCGGTTTATCAGCAACTTTATATGAAATCAAAAGGGGGTTTCTTTAGAAGCAAGAGACATATTAAGTTGTATATTGAAGAACATGATTTAGCTAGTAAAAAATGAGACAAAAAACATTTAACGTTCAATTCAGAAGAAAAAGAGAAGGAAAAACAAATTATAAGAAAAGATTGAAGTTATTGCTAGCTAATAAACCAAGATTAGTTATAAGGCCTTCTCTTAAAAACATAACAGTACAAATTATAGAATATCATCCTAGGGGAGATAGTGTTGTTGTTTCAGCACATTCAATTGAATTAGATAAATTTGAATGGAAGTTTAACAAAGGAAATATTCCTGCTGCATATCTGACTGGATTATTATTAGGACAAAAAGCTAAAACAAAGGAGATAAAAGAAGTGGTTTTGGATATTGGATTAATGACTCCTATAAAAGGTTCACGGATTTTTGCTTGTCTAAAAGGAGTAGTTGATGCTGGAATTAAGATTCCATTTTCAAAAGATATATTACCAAAAGAAGATCGAATAAAAGGAGACCATATAGCAAAGTATGTTGAACTTCTTAAGCAAAATAAACAAGAATTAAAACAATTTTCAAGATATATCAAAGAGAATATTGATCCATCTCAAATTTCAGTTGTTTTTGAAGAAATAAAAAATAAGATATTAAAGGTGAAATAATCAATGCCAAAAGTAAAGAAAAAGCTAACACAAGAAGAAGAAGAAAAACAAGAAATTCTTCAGGAAGTAGAAGAAATAGAAGAAAAGGAGATAAAAAAAGAAATTAAAGAAGATGATGAAAAGAAAAGAATAGAGATGGAAAAATGGCACCCAAAAACAAAACTTGGAAAAGATGTTAAAGAGGGAAAGATAACTAAGATAGATGAGATATTAGATAATGGACTGAAGATTCTAGAACCAGAAATAGTTGA
Source organism: Candidatus Woesearchaeota archaeon (assembly GCA_019322455.1). Taxonomy (GTDB): domain Archaea; phylum Nanobdellota; class Nanobdellia; order Woesearchaeales; family WJKL01; genus JAHWIB01. The sequence goes on along the minus strand of JAHWIT010000089.1, from coordinate 7,986 downwards.
TATGTTAATTTCTGATATTTCTGTTGATCTTTTGTTAGTTGGCCAGTCAAAAGGTAAATTTGGAGGAGGACAAAGAAGAGTATTTAGACAGACTCAGAAGAAAACAAAAGAAGGAAACAAGCCTAAGTTTGCTACGTTTGCTGTTGCTGGAAATGAAAATGGATATGTTGGAGTGGGATATGGAAAAAGCAAAGAAACAGTTCCAGCCAGAGAAAAAGCAATAAGAAATGCTAAGCTTAATGTTATGAAGATTAAAAGAGGATGCGGAAGCTGGCAATGCGGCTGCGGACTGCCTCATTCAATTCCTTTTACTATTCAAGGAAAATGCGGCAGTGTAAAGGTTAAGTTTATGTCTGCTCCAAAAGGCACTGGATTAAGTGCAGAACATGAATGTGCTAAGATTCTTAAGTTAGCTGGAATCAAAGATGTGTGGAGCAAGTCATTTGGAAAAACAGGGACAAAGCTTAATTTAATTAAAGCATGTATTGCTGCTGTTAAACAATTAGTTGAAGTAAAGATTAAAGAAGACGATATAAAAAAATTAGGAATAGTTGAAGGCGCTTTGGTGAAAGAAGATAAAAAAGATGAAGAATTTTTGGAAGAAATAAAGGAAGAGGAAGAAAAGAAAAATGAATGATGTTAAGGAAGCTCCTGAGAAAAAGATTGCAGTAATTAGAATTAGAGGAATGATTAGAATAAGAAAAGAAGTAGCAGATACACTTAATATGCTGAATCTTCTTAGAAAAAATTCTTGTGTTATTTTTAATTCAAGTCCAAGCATTTTAGGCATGCTGAATAAGGTAAAGGATTATATTACTTGGGGAGAAATAAATGATGAAACATTAAAGCTGTTAAGAGAAAAAAGATTGGAGAAAACAAAAGATAAAGAAGGAAAAGAGGCTGAAAAGAGGTTTTTCAGATTACATCCTCCTAGAGGCGGTTTTGAGAGAAAGGGAATTAAGTTTTCATTTAAGGCTGGAGGAGTTCTTGGATACAGGGGAGATAAGATAAATAATTTAATCCAAAAGATGATTTAAATGACATTCAATAAAAGAAAGAAAAATTCAAGGCAGCGCGGAAGCCATACACATGGCTGGGGAGCAATGAAAAAACATAGAGGAGCAGGCAGTAGAGGAGGCAGAGGCATGGCTGGAACTGGCAAGAAAGGAGATGTAAAAAAGCCTTGTATTTGGAAGGATACAAAATATTTTGGAAGGTATGGTTTTAAGAAGAAATATGCTAAAAAGGTAAATGCTATTAATTTAAGTTATTTTGAAAAGAAGCTTGACAGATTATTAGCTGATAAGTTAATTGTGAAAGAAGGGGATAATTATGTTATTGATGCTGCTAAATTAGGATTTAACAAGATATTAGGATATGCAAAATTAACTAAGAAGTTTAAGATTACTGCTGCAAGTTTTTCAAAGGATGCTGCTGAGAAGATAAAAGCAGCTGGTGGAGAAGCTATTGAATTGAAAAAGGTTGAAAAGGCTGTGCCTAAAAAAGAAATCAAAGCTAAAACAGAACAAACTAAAGAAGGTTGAAAATGGCATTTTGGAATACTATACTAAATAATTTACCTGAAGTAACAGGCCCACAACAAAGAAGGCTTTCATTTAAGGAAAAGCTAAAGTGGACTGGTATAATTTTGGTAATATTCTTTGTATTAGGATTAATTCCATTGTATGGATTAGGAGCAAATGCTTTGCAGCAGTTTGAATATTTATCTTTAATATTAGGAGCGAAGTTTGGATCAATAATTTCTCTTGGAATTGGTCCAATTGTAACTGCATCTATTGTTTTGCAATTGTTAAATGGAAGCGGAATTGTAAAATTTGATTTAACTTCACAAGAAGGAAAGAAAAGATTTCAAGGAGTGCAGAAATTATTAGCCCTCTTGTTTATTATTTTTGAAGCGTTGATATATGTATTTATGGGAGGATTGGCTCCTGCTGCAGAATTAGCTGGAACTGCTATGTATTTTAATGTTCAATTACTGCTTGTGTTTCAATTATTTTTAGGCGGAATTTTGATCTTGTTTATGGATGAAGTAATTAGCAAGTGGGGATTTGGTTCTGGTATTTCATTATTTATTGCAGCTGGTGTGTCTGAATCAATTTTTATAAGGGCTTTAAGTCCATTACCTAGTCCTGCTAATCCAAATATTGCGACAGGGGCAATCCCTGCTTTGTTTCAAAGTTTATCTGCAGGAGATCCTATTACTGCTGCTTTGATGATTGCTGCTGTTTTGTCTACTATCTTTGTTTTTGTGATTGCTGTTTATGGACAGGCAATGAAGGTAGAAATTCCTTTGTCTTTTGGAAGGGTTAGAGGACATGGTATGAGATGGCCTTTGAGTTTTATTTATACCTCCAATATTCCTGTTATTTTAATTGCTGCTTTACTTGCTAATATACAGTTATGGGCTAGGTTATTGCAGAATTGGGGTTTTCCAATATTAGGAAGGTTTGTGGGGAATACGCCTGTTTCTGGATTAGTTGCTTGGCTGTTTTCTCCAGATGTTGTTGGAAAGGTGATTAAAGGAAGTTTAACATTGCCTGATATTACGCATGCAATTGTTTATATGCTGATTATGATTGGCGGAGCTGTTGTGTTTTCAATATTTTGGGTGCAAACTTCTGGAATGGATGCAAGAAGCCAGGCAAATCAGATACTATCATCAGGATTACAGATACCTGGTTTTAGGCGTGATCAAAGAGTACTTGAGAGATTGTTGAACAGGTATATTTGGCCTTTAACTGTTATGGGAGCTATTTTAGTTGGGTTTTTAGCTTCTATTGCTGATTTAACAGGGGCTTTGGCTCATGGAACTGGTATATTATTAACTGTTATGATTGTTTATAGGTTATATGAAGAGGTTGCAAAACAACATATGATGGATATGCATCCTATGATGCGTAAATTTATGGAGTGAAAAAGCATTAGGTTTATAAATTCGTGCCATTCGAACGAAAAATGGTACACAGGTTGATAAGGATGAAATCCTTATTGAAGGATAGACATCCTATGATGAGAAAGTTTATGGAGTAAAAAAATGTTTGAATCAATAATAAACCCAATATTTGGACCTTTGCTAGGATTGCCTGCTTTTTGGGCTGTGTTTATTCTTGCTTTTGTAATAGCTCTGCTTATAACTTTTGTGTATAAATGGATGACTGACCAGCATTTGATGAAATCACTTAAAGAAGAGATTAAAGGATTTCAAAAACAGATGAAGGAGTTTAAGAGTGATCCTAAAAAGGTAATGGCTATTCAAAAAAGGGCAATGGAAACAAATATGAAATATATGATGCATAGTATGAAACCAACTTTAATAACATTTATTCCAATAATAATTATATTTGGATGGATGCATGCTAATCTTGCTTTTGAGCCAATTATGCCTGGAGAGGAATTTATGACAACTTTGGTGTTAAATGAGGGGGTTAGCGGAGATGTTAATTTAATTGTAAGTCCTGAGATTGAATTTTTATCAGATGCCAAGCAAGAGATAAAGGAAGGCAAGGCAGCATGGAAATTAAAAGGAGAGGGAGGGGATTATATACTGGAATATCAAGTTGATGACAGGGCATATACAAAAGAATTATTAATAACTGATGAACAAGCTTATAGAAAACCAGTAAAAGCAATAAAGGATGATAAGGTAAGGGAAATAAAGATAAACAATGAAAAAACAGTTCCTTTAAGTATATTTGGATGGAAGATTGGCTGGTTAGGAACATATATTATATTTTCATTAATATTTAGCATAACATTAAGAAAGATATTGAAACTGCACTAGAATAATTTATTAAAATGGTAGGAAAAAAATCAAAAACAAAGAGAAAGATTGAAAGAGAAGGAAGATATGGCAGATATAAGAGCAGGAAATCTTATAGATTAGTTTATGTTAAAGTACCTGGTGGAAGAACTGTTGTTCAGTATAGAAAGAAAAAACCTAAAGTAGGAAAATGTGCTTGTTGCGGCGCAAAATTATCAGGAACATTGCGAGAAAGGCCATATAAAATGAAGAAGTTGGCAAAGAGCAAGAAAAGACCTACAAGAGCTTATAGTGGTTATTATTGTTCAAAATGCACAAGAAGAAAGATAATTGAAGAGGTTAGAGAGTAAAATGAAGATAGTTAATTTAATTGAACCAATACTGAATTTTTTAAAGATTTGGATTCAAAATATCAGAGGATTATTCAAATGATAGAAGTAGGAAGAATTTGTGTTAAAACAGCTGGAAGAGATTCGAGAAGAAAATGTGTTGTAGTTGATATTGTAGATAATAATTTTGTTTTAATAGATGGAGATGTAAGAAGAAAGAAATGCAATATCAAACATTTAGAGCCTTTAGATAAGGTTATTAAGATTAGAAAGGGAGCAGCTCATGATGTTGTTGTGGCTGAGTTTAAGAAATTAAAATTAGATGTTTGGAGCACTAAGCCAAAAGAGAAGAAAGAAAGGCCTAAAAGGATTAGGAAAAAGAAAGAGAAAAAGGTTGAAGAGAAACCAGTAAAGAAAGCTGCTAAAAAGTCAGAACAAAAAGAAGAGAAATTAGCTGAGAAGATAGAAAAGGCTTAGATACTAGTTCTGTTGAACCATGGTTATCAAAAATGATAACTTTGGTATTATGAAAACCATAATTTTATTAAAAAATACTGACTTAGGAAATTTAAAAAAAACGAAAAATTTAAATATAAGTGTAACTATATTGTTACATATGTCACAAAATAGTTACAAAGCAAAAATTATAGAATCCCTTCTTAAGTCAGAGAATCATATAAGGGGTCTTGCAAAATTGCTGAATACAAACCAGATGAGCATATCAAGAAAAATAAAAGAGCTTTACGATGAAAATGTGGTGGACTATAAATTAGAAGGAAGAAATAAGGTATTCTCAATAAAAAATACTATTGAAGCCAAGCAGTATGTGTATTCTGTTGAAGCACAAAAGATTATTGCAGCAGTTAAAAAGTATCCAAGATTACGGAATATAATCGAAAGCATAAAAAAAAGAAAGGATATAAAGCTCGCAGTTATATTTGGCTCTTATGCAAAAGGAAAGGCAGCAAAGGGAAGCGATATAGACCTTTATGTAGAAACAACTGACAGGAAGATAAAGGAAGAGCTCTCAAAGATTGACAGTAAATTAAGCGTCAAAATAGGCGCCTATGATAAACAAAGCATTTTAATAAAAGAGATAGAAAAGGACCATCTGATAATAAAAGGAATTGAGGAATATTATGAAAAAGCCCAGTTTTTTGAATAAGCTCTTCAAAGAGGGCAGGATAAAAGAAACAGAGCCCAGCTTGGATGTGTCAAAAGCATATCTTGAAAAATCAGCAAAATCGCTTTCTTCTGCCAAAGCTCTGCTTGATATCGGGAATTTGGAGGACTCAGTTGCAATGGCTTATTACTCAATGTATCATTGTTTATTGTCTCTTCTTTTCAGGATTGGAATAAAATGCGAGAACCATGCAGCAGCAATAATTATGCTTAAGAAAGTGTTTGGCCTTGACAACACATTAATAACAAAAGCAAAAACAGAAAGGATAGACAAACAATATTATATTGATTTTAAAGTAAGTGAATCTGAAACCCTGCAGGCAATTGAATCAGCAGAGGATTTTATATCTGAAATAAAAGACTTCATAGACAAGCTAAACAATGAGAAAGTGAAAGAATACAGAGATAAGGCAATTGATCTGCTTAAATAAGATTTCTAAATTTTTTTTAACTGAATTCATAATATGCTTTATTGTTGAAGAAAGCTAGCTTAATATTTTGTTTTTTTATTTTTGTTCTTCTGCTTAGTGCTTCTTTGTATGTTAATAATTGATTTATTGCTTGGCTTTTGTTTATTGGCTCTGGCTTGTAGTCTAAGATGTATATGTCATTGTATCTTATCTGCAGAATGTCAATATGGCCTGTTAATGCCTTGTTTATATTTGTTTCATTTGGATATAAGTAGATTGGTATTTCAACTGCTATTGTTGCTGTGTCATTTATCAGCATAAAGTTTTCTATTATATTATGTCTTTTTTTATTGTCTTTTGTTATGCTTAATGCTAGTTTTGCTAATTTTACAGCATAGTTTTGTTTTTCTGATAATTTTTTGTTTAGATATATTTTTGATAATTTTGAGATTCTTTCTGATTTATTGAATATGTTTTTTGGAAGGTAGAGGTGTTTTAGATATTTGGTTAATCCTTTGTATTTTCCTGCAAAGTTCAGCTTTATATTGTGATATTGATATAAGAAAGGTTGGTTATGATGTATGAATCTCTTTTTAATTATTATATTATGTTTTGGAATGTTTTCTATTCTTGTTCTTAGTCTGTTGAATGGTAAGTCTGTTTTTAATTCTTTTATCCAGTTGTGGATTGTTGACTTTGGGATCTTGTTCTGGTTGTCTCTTAATGAAGTTCCTAGATTGTAATTTGATATTGTGTTTAGTATTTTGCTTAGATTGTAAGTTTTTGAGATTTGATTATTATTTTGTAGTGTGAAGTATTTTTTGCAGGCTTTACACTGATATTTTTGGATTGTTCTGTTTTTGTTTTTTCTTATGCCTTTTTTTATTGATAAGTTGTTAGTGCAGAACAGACATTTTTGGGATTCCTTTTTTGGCTTTTTCATATTGATTGGTTGTTTTTTAGGTTTATTAATGTTTTTATTAGGTGACGAATTTGGGACAGCTGATTGTTGAATTCTTAGGTTAGAGGGGCTGTGGTTGTGGAATTGGCTTATGGGTGTCCCTAACAACATTATGTTATGGGTTATCTATGAGAAAGATATAATGCTTTTTGTTGAATTGTTAATTATTTGTTATAATTGATATATATATACCGTCTAAAAACTCTTTTGAAATAAAAACATTTATATATCAGTTGTGTTATCTGTATACTGAAAAAGAGGCTTTCTGCTTCTTTTTTAAAAAATAAAAAAATATGAGGTGTAAGTAAAATGACTGTAGAATGTAAATGTGATGCATGCGGAGCAACTGCGTTTGTAGCAGATGAAGATGCAGCAGGAGATTGGGCAATAAATCATGCAGCTGCACACGAGGAGGTTGGTTAAAATGGGATGGTATGTAAGAGCGAATATGCAGCTTCCTAGTGGAATATATAAATTTATATATATGGGAAAAAAAGCTGATGGTACTGGTGCAATGACTGAGGATAAAGCAAGAGCCCTTGCTGAAAGAATTACTAATGCAAGGATGGGAAATTTTAAAGATGCGGCGGCAGTGCCAGCATAAACACTCTTTTTCTTTTTTTTATTTTTTTAAATCAAATATTTTGATTTTGTAGATTTTTTCTTAAGCAGCTTGGTTCCAAAAGATATTTAAATAATAAAATTCTTGTTTGAATTATGAATTTTAAAAGAGGTTGGAAAAAGGCTTTGCTGATTTTATCTTTTGCAAAGCCGTGCTGGAAGCTGCATGTTTTTTCAACTTTTTTAGTGTTCTTATCAATTAATATTGGATTGATATCTCCGTGGGTTATGAAGATTTTTCTGGATGATGTGCTTATCAACAAGAAGTTTGAGTTGTTTTATTGGATTTTAGGGGCATTTCTTTTATTGTATTTTTTTAATTTGATATTTGGATTTGTGCAGGAGGCTGTTAACAGAAAACTAGGATTTAAGCAGTCAATGTATATCAAGAAGCACTGGCTTGATCATCTGTTTAATCTTCATGTTGGTTATTTTCAGAAAAAGAAGATAGGAGATTTGCAGTCAAGGGTTGAGAATGCAGAAAGTTTACAATCATTTAATTCTTTGCTGATAAATTCTATTTTTATACAGGGATACAGGTCAATTGCTATACTTATTGTTTCATTAACACTTAGCTGGAAAGCAACTTTGTTTACTTTGGCTATTTTTCCTTTTTATCTTTTGTCTGAAAAGTTTTTTATAAAAAAGATGAAAAAGAGAAGTAAAGTTTCTATGAAGAAAGGAGCTGATATAGGCAGTTTT
>JAHWIT010000088.1 GCA_019322455.1 Candidatus Woesearchaeota archaeon | reverse complement strand
TAACTACGCCAGGGGTTCTTTTTCTGCTTCTAGCAATAAGTATAATAATTACTCTGATTATAATAAAATTTTACAAGAATAAATAATTAGCAGTCCATAACATTCCTTCATCAGCATAATAAAATCTGCTTTTAAAAGGAGTTCCATCTGGATTAAATACTTCAAGAAAATTATGATATTTTTCTATTAATTCCTTATATTTCATTTTATATTCTTGAGCCTTTTCTTTATCAATTTGTTTAACTAACTGAATATATAAAAGACCCATATGCATCCAGCACGTATCTCTTTCATAATTTGGAACAAATTTCTCAACAAAATTCATCTTTTGATTATGGTTTTTAGAATAAGAATATCTTAATGGAAATGGTTGATCAAGTTTATTTAGTTGTATTTGTTCAATTGCATTCTTTAACATTTCTTTATCATCAAAAACCTCTGTCCAAAAAGGAAAAATATTAGCATCTCCAGTTACTATTTCTTTGTCTCCTCTTAAAGAATCAACAAAATAGCTTTCATTCCAAAACATATGTTTAATTGTTTTTTTAAAATTATATTTCTTCAAAGGATTATGAAAATTTAATTTAATTAATTCATTATTCAGCATCGCAACCATAGAATTATCATAACAACTACTTCTTCTTTTTGCTTCATCTTTTATTGAACTAAAATATCTATCACTTCTAACTAGTCCAGTTTCTTTGTCAACAACTAAATCATAAAATTTATCAATCTCTTTTATCAAAAAATCTTTATATTTTTTAACCAAATCTTTATCTCCTAAAACCCTTAAACTTCTAACCAAAAAAGCCAAACTATCAGGAGCATAAGTAAAAACATCAACAGTTTTTCCATTTGAAGTTATTGTTGTCTTTAATCCTTGCTTAGAATAAATATCAATTGCATATTCCAATGTTTTCTTAACTTCTTTTTTATAACCTAATTTTAATAAAGAATCAATGCACCATCCAAAATCTCGAACATAAAACTCATTAAAATGTCCAGTACTTACTTGAAAATATCTTCCATTCCAGCAATCCTTTACTATTTGTTTGCAAATCCTTTCAGCATTTCCTCTATATTTCTTAACTCCATGTTTCTTTACATATCTACTTCTCTTAAAAATTCTCCAAGCTTCTGATAAATGTGTTAAATTTAGCATTTTAATATCTAAATTAATTATATATTTAAAATCTTCTAAAAAGCATCAGTTTTATAAATAAAATTTATTATTCTAACATATGGAAAAAAATATTGTAGTTATTATACACGATGCAAACCCATCTAATTTATCTGAGTTAGAAGAAATAACACAAGAATTAGATATACAAGGAATTAAAAAAAGAAGCATTGCTGTAATACCTTATTATATAGGTAAATATAATATTTTACATAATCAAAGATTTCTAGATTGGATTTATTCTGAAAGAGAAAAAGGAAATGAACTAATACAACATGGTTATGAGCATAGACCATTAAAACCACTCAAAAAATTACATGACTTTCTCATAAATGTGATTTATGCTAAAAATAATCATGAATTTATGAATTTAACTTATTCTGAAGCAGAAGAAAAAATAAAAAAAGGAAAAGAGATTTTACATGAAGCTGAAATTTATCCTATTGGTTTTATAGCTCCTTGTCACTTTATGACAAAAGAAGCTGAACAAGCAGTAATTAATTCTGGATTTGAATACACTACTTTTGTTGATTGTGTAAAAGACTATAAAAGAAATAGAGATATTTATTCATTGATAACCGGATTAGATGGAAAAAATAAATTAAGCAACAAGTTATTTAATATATATAGCCAAATTTTATTTAAAATTTGGCTAAGAAAAAAACCACTTGCAAGATTTCAAATACATCCAATAGACTTAAAAGATGAAAAAGCATTTGAAAAAGCTCTTGAAATAATAAAATATACATCTCAAACTAGACAACTAACAACATATTCTGAGTTTTTAAACAAATAATAAAAAAGATTAAAAACGGGCCAGCGAAGATTTGAACTCCGGATCTACAGCTTAGGAGGCTATAGCGAGTGATTAAATCACTTGTCGCCCTATTTGTCTAACGATTGTCCATCAAATTTACAGGGGACTCCGGTTGCGAAGCCATCAAAATTGCAAAGCAATTTTGGGGTGCCAAAAATCATTTAAGATTTTTGAGCACAATTAGGAGTCGCCTATCGGTGTTAACGGACGAAACCGTTACCAGACTAGGCTACTGGCCCATAAACTACAAATTATGAAATAACTTTTTAAAACTTACCTATTTTTATAAGAAATATGTACAAAATAAAGCAAATTCCAGAAGATTTCTTTGTAAAGGAAATTCCTGATTATCAGTTAGATCAAAAAGGAGAATACTCTTACTTCCTTCTAAAAAAAAGAAACTATACAACAATGAATGCTATCTCAAAAATAGCAAATAAATTAAAAATTCCTTTAAAATTTATAGGATTTGCAGGCAATAAAGATAAGATAGCAGTAACAGAACAAGTAATATCAATAAAAAATCTAAAAGTAACAGATATAGCAAAACTAAATATCAAAGATATAAAATTAGAATTTGTTGGAAATAGCAATAAACCAATTTCTCTAGGAGATTTAAAAGGCAATCAATTCAAAATAATTGTGAGAAATCTTCCAACAAAAAGAACACTAACAAAATCAATAGAAAGAATTCCAAATTATTTTGGTCCACAAAGATTTTCAAAAAATAATATAGAAATTGGAAGATATTTAGTCAAAAAAAACTTCAAAAAAGCAATTGATTTAATAGACCAAAGAAAAGTAAATGAATTTCTAGAAGATAATCCAGGAAATTATATAGGAGCAATTAGAACATTGCCATTAAAACTAAGAAAAATTTACATCCATGCTTATCAAAGCTTCCTTTGGAATAAAACAGTAGAAGAATATCTAAAATCAGCTCCTTACAAAAATGAATTAATTCCAATAATTGGTTTTGGAACAGAATTAAAAAATAACAAAATAAGTGAAATAATCAGAGAAATAATGCAAAAAGAAAATCTCAATCAAAGAGATTTTATTATTCCTCAAATGCCAGAACTAAGTGAAGAAGGAAATGAAAGATATTTATTCACTAACCCTAAAAATCTTACAATTAAAATAGAAAATGATGAATTAAATCAAGACAAATACAAAGCAATTGTTTCTTTTATTTTACCAAAAGCAAGTTATGCAACTATAATCATTGACTACCTTTTTCAAGAACTTTAACAACCCTTTCAAATATTGCTTGCGGATTATCACCAGCATCTATTTTAACAACTCTATCTTTATATTTTTCAAGAACAGGTACTGTTTCTTCATCATAAATAGCTAATCTTTTCTTTATTGCTTCCTCTGTATCATCTTCTCTTTGATAAAGTTCCCCATTACATTTATCACATTTCCCTGATACTTTTGGATTAGGATCACAATCAGGATGTATATTATAAACTTCACCACAATTTTTGCAAGTTCTTCTTCCAGTTAATCTATGAATTAATAATTCTCTAGGAGCTTCAAATTCAATCATATAATCAATCTCATCCATTTTTTCTCCAAACAATTCAGCTTGTTCAAGATTTCTAGGAAAACCATCAAGAATAAAACCATTTTCACAATCATCTTTAACAATTCTTTCTTTTATAACATTTGTAATTACTTCAGGTGGAACTAAATTGCCTTCATTAATATATTTTTCAGCGATTTTGCCAACCTCTGTTCCTTCTTTCATAGCATCCCTTAACATCTGTCCTGCACTCAATAAAGGAATTTCATACTTCTTACTTAACATCGCACCAATTGTTCCTTTACCTGCTCCCTGAGGACCAAATAACATTATTTTCATCCTAAATACCCCAATTCTTCTTTAATCTTAGTTTCTTTTAACCAACCTTCTTTTAATTTTTTTATAAAATCAGAAAGTTCTTTTTTAATATTGCCCCAGTCCTTCCAAAAATCATTAATAAACTCAGCACTTTTTTTATCATTCTCATCTATTGATGTTTCAACAGAAAGCCTATCAAAAAACATCAATCTCCTAAATAACTTAAAAAAAACATCCTTTTCTTCATCAGTAAAAATCTTACATTCATACATTTCAGATAAAACAGTTTCTGGTTGCAATATTCTCTCTAAAACTTTTATATAATCTTCCATTTTTTCTGTAATCTTTCTTCTTATTTCTCTCAACAAGAATTCTTCGTGTTCTATTATGCTTATTTCAAATTCATTATCTACATCACTAAATTCTGGAAGGTTGTACTTTTCCTTTAATTTATTATACTCTTCTTTTATTTTCATTTTAAAAAGCCTCCAAAGGGATTTGAACCCCTGACCTGCTGCTTTCTTTAATTGCTGGTTTCCTATGATGGTCAACAGTCGTTCCGTGGAACTTGCCGAAGGCAATGTTCCACATTGCACTTTGCGTGTTAACCGAGCGTAACCAGTTACAAGGCAGCCGCTCTGGCCGCTGAGCTATGGAGGCAATATCCTTGAAAATTGGTAATTAGTTTAAAAATATTACGAAAATTTATTTTTTAGTTGTGTAGAAAATTAATATTTTGTTGGGGCGGGCACATCAACTCAGTTCAGTGGAGCTGGGGAGGTTCGAATAAAACGCAAAGCGTTTTATTCTTTCTTCCAAGCAGGATATGCCCAACTTGGAAAAAAAGGAGTAATCTCTTCATAAGGCAAGAAACTTCTTAATTTAAACCATCTTTTAACATAAGCTTGAAAAGTATACATCTCTCTATATAATTCTAACTTATGATCTTCATAAAGCTCTTTCTTAAATATTCTATTAGGAAAGATCTTATTAAACATCTTTAATACAGGGTGCTTGCTCCACTGCCCTAAATAATCAAATTCAAGATAAGCCCAAATCTTAACTTCAACCTCTCCTTTATTTACTTTTAATTTTTTACCTTCTCTCATAACCTCTGCAGGTAACATATACAAAACATGAGAATCAATATCCATATGCCATTTATAATAACTATTACTTACAGGCAATTTTTGTAATCTCCACCACCACCACATTTCTTTTGCTCCACCAGCATCCTGTTTTTCTAAATACAATGTTTCATAATGATCATCACCCTCCTCTATTGTTAAACCATCTGACTCCACACTACTCCAACCATATTCTAACATCCATTCATGCATTGCTTTATAGAACTCCTTTAAATTAAAAATATCCTTAAATTTCACTCTAAAACTTGCTGCTTGAACTGCATTATGTAATTGTTTTATAGGCATATAATTTAAAATAGAATTTCTGTTTATATAATTTTCGTTTGATTAATCATAAGAATTATCAAATTTTACACTACTCAATGTTCTACGAAAACCATTGAAAAAAATTGAAAAAAATACTCTTGAAAAAGTACGATAAGAAATTCTTCTTGATCTTATCTGAACCTTGCCTTTTTTTATAGCTTCAAACACAGAATCTATATTTTTATTACAATCAACTAAACTATATGTATAATTAAATTGAGAAAATTTATGTGCATCAGATGTTCCAACTAATGTTTTATTATATCTTTTTGCAGCATCAACAGCCTTTTTGTTAAAGATATTAAAACTATTCAAATAAAAATGAGAGTATTCTATTCCATCAAAATATTTAATATTATTTATAAGATCTTGTCTCAAACAAGCACCAAATGGATAAAAAGGATGGGGTGCGATTACAATGACATTTTCATTTCTCAATTTTTCTAATCCAGAAAAATCATTAACCTTTCCAGGCTTTTTTACATTCAAAAGTAAAACCTCTTTTCCATTTATATGAGTTTCAACACCAGGAATCAATAAGATTCCTTTTTTCTTTGCATAATAAGCTAATTCCTTATTATAATGAATCTTATGATGGTTTGTTATAGACAAGATCTCAAAACCTAATTTAGCAGCATGATTAATCATCTCTCTAGCACTATATTTTATCCAAGGATCATAAGGATCTTCTCCTGTATGAATATGAAAGTCTGTTTTTAACATTTATAATACAAAATAAAGAAGAAAATTTTTAAAGCTATCTGTTTTTAAGACCATAAAATGCTAGTAGGAATTGTAGGCAAACCCTCATGTGGAAAAAGCACTTTCTTTAAAGCAGCTACTTTAGCAGAAGCTGAAATAGCTAATTATCCATTCACAACAATTAAGCCCAATCATGGAGTAGGTTATGTAAAAGTAGAATGTGCTGACAAAGATTTTAATGTACAATGCAATCCAAGATTTGGTTACTGCCTTAATGGAATAAGATTTGTTCCAGTTGATTTATTAGATGTAGCAGGATTAGTGCCAGGAGCGTATAAAGGATTAGGAAAAGGAAATGAATTTCTAGATGATTTAAACCAGGCTCATGTCTTAATACATGTAATAGATATTTCTGGTTCAACAAATGAAAAAGGTGAACCAGTTGAACCATTAAGTTATGATCCATCAGAAGATATAAAATTCCTAGAAGTAGAATTAGACATGTGGTATCTAAGAAACCTAACAAAAGGTTGGGAAAAATTTGCAAGGCAAGTTCAACAAGAACAGCAAGAAATACAAAAAGCACTTGCAAAACAATTATCTTTCTTAAGAATAACTGAAAATATGATTGAAGATTTAATTAAAAAATTAAATTTAAATCAAGAAAAACCCTCAGAATGGACACAAGACAATCTAAAACAAATTGCATCTGAATTAAGAAAAATAACTAAACCAATGATAATTGCCGCAAATAAAATAGATGTTCCAGGAGCAGAAAAAAACTTAGAAAAAATAAAAAAACAATTTCCAGATTATATAACAATTCCTTGCTCAGCTGAATCAGAATTAGCATTAAAAGAAGCAGCAAAACATGAAATAATAGATTATACACCAGGGCAAAATAATTTTACAATAAAAGATGAATCTAAGCTAAATGAAAAACAAAAATCAGCATTAGAATTCATAAAAACAAATGTTCTTGAAAAATACAACTCAACAGGCATTCAAGAAGTATTAGATGCAGCTGTTTTCAAACTTCTAAAATATATAGCCATCTTTCCAGGAGGAGTGAACAAATTAGCTGATAAAGATGGAAATGTATTGCCAG
>JAHWIT010000087.1 GCA_019322455.1 Candidatus Woesearchaeota archaeon | reverse complement strand
TTTGACCCAGAAAAACAAGAGTTGCTCTCTTGCGGAAAATTGGGACAATTAAATAGACATTATGCAAAATTTACTTATGCAAGAAGACAAGGTAAATTCCAAAAAGACATAACATTTGAAGACTGGATTAAACATAGAATCTCTTCAAAATTAAGAAAACAACTAGAACAATTAACTGAAAAATATCTAACGAAAGAAGAATACACTTTAGAACAAGGAGTAGAGTTCTATATAGAACATCTTAAAGCACATAAAGAAAGAAGTAAGTCAATATTTGCTTTTTATGAAAGATTTGATACAGAAAAACAAAAATTACTTCCTTCAGGAAAAATAGGAAAATTATATGTTAATTATGAAAAATTTAATTATTCAAGAAAAAAAGGCAAACTTCCACAAGATTTAACTTTCGAACACTGGATAAAACAACAGATTCCATCAAAATTAAGAAAACAACTAGAACAGTTAACTGAAAAATATTTGAGAGAATATTCATTAGAACAAGGAGTAGAGTTGTATATAGAACATCTTAAAGAATATAAAGAGGATAATAAACCAACAATTTCTTTTTTTATAATGTTTGATATAGAGAATGAAGTAATGCTAAGTTACGGAAAAAGAGGACAATTAAGCAAACATTATAGACAATTTTACAGATTAAAAAGAAAAAACCAACTCCCAAAAACCTTTTCATTCACAGACTACATTCTTCAAAATCTTCCAGAAGAAAAAAGAGAAAGAGCAGAATATTATCTAAAAGGTCAATATCTAGCAGATCTTATTGATAGAAGAAAATTGAAAGAAATATTATTAAACACAAAATGACACTAGATGATTTAGTTAGCTTAGAGGATGGAGCAAGGTTTTATGTAGAACATTTGAGGGAGAATAGAGATGAGAGTAGATCAATAGTCATATTTTATCAAAGATTTGATGTAGAAGAACAAAAATTACTTCCTTTTGGGAAAACAGGACAATTAAACAAATATTATCATCAATTTCTTAGATTAAAAAGAAATGGTAAATCTTCAAAAAACTTAATCTTTGAAAACTGGATAAAACAACAAATTCCTTCTAATTTGAAAGAGCAATTAGAGCAATTAACTGAAAAATATTTGAGAGAGTATACCTTAGAACAAGGAGTAAGGTTTTATTTAGAATATCTAAGAGAAAATAAGGAGAAAAGGAAACCAATTACAGTATTTTATCAAGTATTTGATACAGAAAACAAAGAATTACTTTCTCAAAGAAAAATAGGACAATTATGCAGGTATTATCAAAGATTTTATAGATTAAAAAAGATAAAAAAACTCTCGAAAGACCTAACATTTGAAGATTGGATAAAACAACAAATTCCTTTTAAGTTAAAAAAGCAATTAGAACAGTTAACTGAAAAATATTTGAAAAAATATACTCTAGAACAAGGAGTAGAATTTTATATTGAATATATTAAAGAAAAAGAAGAAAAAAGTTCTTCAATAGGATCTTTTTGTAGAAAATTTAACCTAGAAAAACAAAAATTACTTCCTCGAGGAAAAATAGGACGATTAAATAGATATTATTGCAGATTTCTTAAACAAAAAAAGACAAAACAAATTGCAAAAGACCTAACTTTTGAAGATTGGATAAAATCACAAATTTCTCCAAAACTTAAAAAACAACTAGAATCATTAACTGAGAAATATCTGAAAGAATACACCTTAGAACAAGGAGTAGAATTTTATATTAAGTATCTTAGACAAAATAAAGAAAAATCTTTACAAGTAATTACTTTTTATAAAAGATTTGACCTTAAAAAAAAAGAATTACTCCCTAAGAGAAAAACAGGACAACTTCATAAGCATTATGGTTCATTTTTATCTAGAAAAAAACGAGGCAAACTTCCAAAAAACTTAACCTTTGAAAACTGGATCAAACAACAAATTCCTTTAAAATTAGAAAAACAATTAGAACATTTAACTGAAAAATATTTGAAAGAATATACTCTAGAACAAGGGGTAGAATTTTATGTAGAACATCTTAATAAAAATAAGGAAAAGAGTTTGTCAATAGTAGCTTTCTATATGAGATTTGATACAGAAAAACAAGAATTATTTTCTTTTGGAAAAACAGGACAATTAAATAGATATTATGCAAGATTTGCTCAATCAAAAAGAAAGAACAAACTTCCAAAAAGTGTAAAAACTTTTGAAGACTGGATTAAACAGCAAATTCCTTCTAATTTGAAAGAGCAATTAGAGCAATTAACTGAAAAATATTTGAAAGAATATACTCTAGAACAAGGGGTAGAATTTTATATAAAACATCTTAAACGAGAAAAAGAAAAAAGCTCCCCAATATCAGCTTTCTATAAAAGATTTGATCCAAAAAAACAAGAATTACTTCCTATAAAAAATCAAGGAAAATTAATCAGATACTATGCTAGATTTGTTCAATCAAAAATAAAAAACAAACTTCCAAAAGATCTATCCTTTGCAGACTACCTTCTCCAAAACTTGCCAGAAGAAAAAAGAGAAAGAGCAGAATATTATCTAAAAGGTCAATACTTAGCAGATCTTATTGATAGAAGAAAATTGAAAGAAATATTATTAAGATGATAAAACCAAAATTTTATAAATTAAAACATTAATTCTTTTTTTATGGCTGAAATAAAAATTCTTGTTAAAGGATACACGTCTGAAGAAAGTGGAGGAGAGAAAACTCAGTGTACAATAACTTTAATTCAAGATAAAGATATTAATATGGTTGTTGATACAGGAACATTAAAAGATAGGCAAATATTAATTGATGCGTTAAAAAAAGAAGGATTAGAGATAGAAGATATAAATTATGTTTGCATAACTCATTCTCATATGGATCATTATAGGAATATTGGAATGTTTCCAGATGCAAAGGCATTAGATTATTTTGGAATTTGGGATAAAGATATGGTTGATGATTGGAATCAAAAATTTACAGAAAATATTGAAATAATTAAAACACCTGGACATGACAGAACAGGTATAACACTTCTAGTCAAAACAGATAAAGGAATTGTAGCTGTTGTTGGAGATGTTTTTTGGAAAGAAAATCTTCCAGAAAATGATCCTTATGCAAGTGATAAGGAAAAGCTTAAAAAAAGCAGAGAATTAGTTTTAGAAAAAGCTGATTTTATAATTCCAGGACATGGAAATATGTATGAGGTGAATTAATATGGCTCTGAAAATGCCTGAATCAATGGATGAATGTTTTTACTTTACAAACAGAACTTTGGAAAATAATGGGAGTATTATTGCATGGGTTTATCGTCCTAAATGTCCTAAGTGCGGGAAAGGAACTATGGGCAAGCCTGTTGATCCAAAAACTGGAAAGGTTAAGAAGAGAGCAGATATTTATGTTTGTCCTGAATGTAAATATGAGGTTAGTTGTGATGAATTTGATGAAACATTAAAGGTTGAGGTTCAGTATAAATGCCCTTTCTGCGGAAATGAAGGAGAGACAACAACACAGTACAAGAGAAAATCTTACAAAGGTGTTCCTGCTTATGTGTTTAGTTGTGAGAAATGCGGGGAGAAGATAGGAATAACAAAGAAGATGAAGAAACCTAAGAAATAATTTTTTTCTTTTTATAAATCAATAGTATTAAAATCTATTTCGTATAATAAATCTTTATTATAATCAGAATATAATGTAATGCAGCCTTTATCATGCAATTTAAATGGCCCGTCATTTTGAAAGCATGATTTTAATATTCTTTTTAAATTAGCATTATTGCTGATAATTGCTATTTCTCGTCTTTGAGCTGAGTAATAATGATATGCTGCAACTGCAATATTTTCTGCTGTGTATCTTTCTGTTTTTGTTTTTTTGTGATAATCTGCAGGATATCTTGAACTAAATTCAAGTTTTAATCCTTTTTCTTGAGCTCTTGCTATAACAGATTTGACTAAGGCATCATCATAAAATAATATTCTATCTTTTAATGCATACAGCAAAGCAAATAATTGGCTGGAATATAATGATAATTCATCTAGTGTTTCTTTTTCTAATTCAATATTTTCATATTGATCACTATTATCTGTTTTTCTTTTTTTGCTTTTTAGTCTTTTATT
Organism: Candidatus Woesearchaeota archaeon; assembly: GCA_019322455.1. Taxonomy (GTDB): domain Archaea; phylum Nanobdellota; class Nanobdellia; order Woesearchaeales; family WJKL01; genus JAHWIB01. The sequence continues at coordinate 8,876 of JAHWIT010000087.1, read as the reverse complement.
TTCTCTGGTTTTTAATTTAGTTTTTAATTTATGTTCATTGATTTCTGCTTGGGCATAGTTTTTTATTGATCTTTTTTTTCTTTTTTGTTCTTTTACCTTTTTTTTTAATTTTTTAGAATGATATGCAATTTGATCATTAATAATATCTTTATATATTTCAAGCTGGTCATAGACTTCTCCAATTACATAGATATTTTTGTTGTTGCTTACAATTGTTATTAATTTTCTTAGATATTCAATTCTTTTTTTGACTTCATCTAGGTTGATAATAAGTTCTTCTTGACAATCATATATTTTGCCAGAAAGGCTTTCTTTTCCTGGTTCACGAATAGAATTGTCAATTATGATAGTGTCATAATTTTCAACTATATCAGTTAGATTAAATTCTTTTTTGTCATTCATAATAATAGGTTAATAGTAGAGGTTTTTTAAAAAATTTCAGGTTTTTAGATTAAAAAAAACAAAGGTTTTTAAATTTAAAATTTAAACAGTATATTATGGCAAAGAAATTTTACATAACAACTGCAATAGCTTATCCTAATGGGCCTCCACACATGGGCCATGCTCTTGAGATAATTCAGACAGATGCAGTTGCAAGATTCCATAGGCTTCTTGGCAAGGATGTTTTTTTTCAGACAGGAACGGATGAGCATGGAACAAAGAATTGGCAGACTGCAAAGAAGCAGGGAAAGAAGATTATGGAATTTTTGAATGGGAATGTGGCTGTTTTTAAGAAATTGTATATGTTGTTGAATATATCTTATGATAATTTTATAAGAACAACTGATAAGAAGATGCATTATCCTGGAGCAAAGAAATTATGGAAAGAGTTAGTTAAATCAGGAGATATCTATAAGAAGAAGTATAAGGGATTGTATTGTACTGGCTGTGAGTCATTTAAAACAGAAAGGGAATTAGTTAATGGAAAATGCCCTAATCATCCTACAAAGGAGATTGAACATGTAGAAGAAGAGAATTATTTTTTCAAGCTTTCTAAATACAAGGATAAGGTTGCAAAGATAATTGAAAAGGATGAGTATAAAGTAAGTCCAGAGATAAGAAAGAATGAGATTTTATCTTTTTTAAAAACAGCTAAAGACATTAGTTTTTCAAGACCAAAAACAAGCTTGCCTTGGGGAATACCTGTTCCAGATGATAAAGAGCATATAATGTATGTTTGGTGTGATGCATTATCTAATTATATTACTGGAGTGGGTTATGGAAGGGATGAGAAAGGGTTTAAGGGAATATGGCCTGCTGATATTCATGTTATTGGAAAGGATATTTTAAGATTTCATGCTGCTTTCTGGCCTGCTATGTTATTGTCAGCAAAGATTGATTTGCCTAAACAATTGTTTGTGCATGGTTTTGTGCTTCAAAAAGGAGCAAAGATGGCAAAATCAACAGGTGTTGTTGTGGATCCTTTTGAGCAGATTAAGAAATATGATGTAGATCCATTTAGATTTTATATTTTAGGATCAATGCCAATTGAGGGAGATGGAGAATATTCAGAAGAGCTTGTTAAGGAAAGAATTAATGCAGAGTTGGTTGGAAATTTTTCAAATCTTTGTTATAGAGTTTTATCTTTTACTGCTAAGAATTATAATAATGAGATAAAAACAATTGATGGAGATAAGGTTATAAAGCAAATAGAAGATAAGTTTGATGAAGTAAGAAAGGCATATGAAGAATTTGATTTAAAGAAGGCAATTGATGAAATAATGGCAATATCTGCTTTAGGAAATAAGTATTTTCAAGAAAAAGAGCCATGGAAGAATGTTGAGGAAAGCCAGGAAGTATTGGGAACATGTGTTAATATTGCAAAGAATCTTGCAATATTGATAGAACCAATAATGCCAAAAATAGCTGAAAATTTACAAAAACAACTAAATATTAAAGCTTTAGCCTGGAATGAGCTTAATTTTGATTTAAGGAATCATAAAATAGGAAAACCAGAGATTTTGATTAAAAAAATAAAATAAAAGAACTTTTCTAATCATTTTCATATATAATTCATCAAAACATTTATATATGATAAGTTCTGTTTTTCTTGTTGAGGGGAGTAGAGTATGTTTAAAAAAAGATACGAAGAAATTGCTTTCGCAATTTCTGGTATCTCTTAGAAATTTTTTAAAAAAAGAGGCTGAAAATTGAAAATTTCAAAGAGAGGTCAGATTACAGTATTTATAATTATAGGGATTGTTCTGTTATTAATATTTGCTTTATTTCTTTATATTAGAAGTTTGCGTGTTGAAAGGATTCCAGAGGTTCCTGAGATTGAAGAGATACCTACTGAGTTAGCTCCAATAAGGAATTATGTTCAGGATTGTTTAAAAGACACTATTGCTGATGGGTTTAGGGTCTTAGGAGCAAGAGCTGGTTATATTAATCCAGATGAAAATGGGATTAAGGTAAGTGATGATCCAACAGAATCAAATGCTGTTTCTTTTTTTCCAGATCCTAATGCACCTCCTGTTGCTTATTGGTATTATTTTAGCAGCAGGAATGACTGCAATACAGATTGTAGATGTGTAACTAAACAACCACCTATATGCAAATCTGAAAGAGCAGAATGTTTTTCAAGAGGAGAGAATTCAATAGAAGAACAGCTTGAAAGATATACTAAAGAGAATCTTAAGACATGTATACAGAATTTTGCACCTTTTATTGAGCAAGGTTTTAGGATTACAGCATTGGATGAGGTTGAGCCAGAAATTACAATAACAAAGAATAATGTCAGGGCTTATCTTAAATATCCTTTAGAGGTTGAGAAGGCTGGTTCAAAGGAGGCAATACCTGATTTTTATATTGAGTTTCCATTTGATTTTATGAAGATATATGAATTTGCTTTGCAGATAACAAAAGCAGAAAGAGAATATGGTTTTTTTGAGAAATGGATAATGTATACAATTGATGGTCTTGGAGGATTAGATGCAGAGATTCCAAAAACATATTCTGTTGATTTTAGTCCATCAACTCCTACTACGTGGAGGGTGTCAACTGTTAAGGAGCATTTGATAAATAATATATTGCCTGGATATGTTAGTGCTTTAAGAGTCTATAATACACAGAATTTTGAGCCAATGGTTTTTCAGAATGATATTGCAACAGGATTATATCGTTTTAGAGATCTTCCAGTTGGAACTAGTCATGGTTTTAGGTTTGATGATTTAAAAGTAAACTTTAATTATTTTTCATACTGGCCAATATACTTTGATATAGATGGAAGAGGTGTAGAAGGAAATGTAATTGGTCCTGAGCAAAGCAGTGCATTTGAGGAATTTTTTTCATGGCTGGGATTAAAGAGGTATCAATACTATTATGATATATCGTTTCCTGTTATTGTTGATATAACAGATCAGACACAGACAGCTAAAAATTTATTTGGTCCAGATGGTTATAGGTTTTTGTTTGCTTTAGAGGCAAATATTAGGAATAATGAGGAATTGGATTGTGAAGGGCCTGGTTTGGATTTGATAGCTCCTCCAGGAGGTTCGAATTTATGCAAGCCAATACATTTTAAAAGCGGAGATATTTTAATTGAGACAATTGATAAAAAAACAAAAGAGCCTTTGGAAGATGTTACTGTAGTTTATCAATGCGGAAAAAAGGTAGGATGTGATATAGGCTATACACAGATTGAAACAAATAGTACGTCAATTAATTTTAATAAAGCAGTATTAGATACTAAGCTTCCGTATCCTTGTGCAGGTGGATATTTGAGGTTAGCAAAAGAAGGTTATTTTATTGATCCAATAAGATATAACACAGCTCCTAAAAAGGATGATACATTGGTTATTGAGCTTGAGCCTGTAAGAAGGGTAAAGGCAAGGATTGTAAAGAAAAGGATTGTTAAGTATAGAGGTGACTGGGTTCCTGCTTCTGGATTTGGTGCTTTACTGCCAAATGAAGTAGCAATAGTGTCATTAACAAGGATAAAACCAACAATTGAGGCAGCTGATTTTGCAACACTTATTTCAGTTCAAGGAGATAAAGAAGTAGAGGTTGAGTTAATACCAGGGGATTATGAGATTACTGGAACTCTTAATTATAATCTTCCTGCATTAGACAGAGAACAGATTGTTTTTGGGGATGAAAGAATATGTGCAGGAACAAAGGTTGGAGAAGATTGTATTGGAGAATGGCAGACTCTTCATGTAGATCCGTTTAAGGAATCATTTATGGAAGGTGGTGTTGAGATTGATAGTGTTAAGATTCAGGAATCTTATTTAGATAATTATGAAACACTTTATTTTAAGGTTGTTTCTGTTCCAGACAGCAGCAGTTTTGATCAATTATCTTTTGGAGATATTGCATTAGTAGGTAATTATAGTAGATTTTCTCAGACACTTCGAGCTGAATTAATTCCATCACCATTTGTTACTATATATGATTATATGTTATTAGACAATAATCCAATGACTGATATAGAATGAGATATGCAAAATTAATATCAATCTTTGTAATGTTTTTAATAGTTAGTTTGCCATCTGCTTTTGCAATTAGTTTAGAGGTAACTAGAAGTTCTGGAAATGATAATGTAGAGGAAATATTTGATGGTTATTCTGACCAATGGAATATTGAAGTAAGGGCAGAGCTTGGGGGAATAGAGGTTAGGCCAGAGATGGTTAGAGCGCATTTTAGTTCAAGTACTGTGCTTGATTTTGATTCATGCAGCCAAGAGGCATATCCTTTTTATTCCTGCAGTTTAAAGTTTCCTTCAACTCCTGCTTCTTTTTTTGAGGATATATTAAATATTTCAATAAAATTAACTCATCCAACTACATTTGAAGTAAGCCAGTCATCAGCTATGATAAAGATAGACCAGAATCCTCCTGAAGTAAAGATAAATAAGGCATTTCAAGATGGATATAATGCAACTATTGATTTTAGTGTAAAAGATATAGGCAGCATAGTATGCTCTGTTGAGAGGGTTGAGTTTTTTGATGGTAATCTTAGAGTAGGAGAAGTAAGTTTAAATATTACAGACTGTAATTGGCATAATAATATTAGTTCAGTACGTCTTACTGATATTGGCACAACTTTAAAGTCAATTAAGGTAATAGGATATGATTTAATTGGGCATGCTGGAATTGCTCAGACAGATGTATTTTCTCTTGATCATACTGGGCCTCAAATTGATATTGATAGTTTTGGATTTACTGCATTTAAAGATGATCAATATATTTCAGGAACAACAACATTGACTGAGATTAAGGTTAATGTAACAGAAGAGCAGACAACAGTAGATGCAGATGGAAATAGGGTTGAAGAGGTATTGAATGTTACTGGAGATTTTCTGCAGATTGGTTATGGAGAGGCTGAGCAAGCTGATTGTGAATTAGTTGGTGATGGAATCTATACCTGCACATGGAGTGAAAGAAGCATTAGAATACCTTCAAACTTTGCTGTTTCAGTAACTGCTGTTGATAATAATGGAATTTCTTCTACTCAGGTTATATCAAAGGGTTATTTAGTTGATAGTACTGCTCCTGAAGTTATTTATCTTGGTGGAAATGAAAGTGGTTATGTTGTAAAGGATAAAACAAATATTCTTAGAGCTACATTTAGGGAAACAGGAAGTGGAATAGATTCAGATGGAATTATTTTAGATGTAAGAGGTATTAATCCTGATGTAGCTGCTTATTCTAGTTTAGAAGCAGATGAATGTATTCAAGAAGGAGAGTTGTGGAATTGTTATTGGACTGTTATTGCAAAGCATGCAGGAGAGGTAAAGCTTATTCAAGTAAAGGATACTGCAAATAATTTTGCTGTTAGTTTACCTTCTGCTAGATTGGAAATGGATTTGGATGCTCCTGTTTTCATACCTTCTCTTATAACAGGAAGGAATATAGATATTAGTTCATTAGGTCAGGTACAGGCAGAGGTAGTTCCTTTTACTCAAGAAGGAAGTTATTTTTATATTAAAGCTGTACTTAATGACACAAGTGGTGTTAAGGCTGTTGCTGATTTTAGGAGGGTTGTTTCTAATGTTGGCAAAGTTGCTGCTGATTGCCAGCAGAGTGATGAAAATGAATGGACTTGTATATGGTCTGGTATTGGTCCAATAATTTCAGTTGCAACAACTAGGCAGAAGACTGTTGATTTTGAATTTACTGATTTTGTTGGAAATGGATTTTCTGTAACAGAAGAAGTAACAATTGTTGATACTGGTGTAGAGGAAGCGAATCCTGATTATTGGAATAGTAATCAAGGAGCTGTTACAATGCCTGCTATGCTTGATAGAAGGATAGTAAGCAGAATTAATCCTTATGTTTATGTTCCTGTTGAGTTAAATCCTGCTACTTATTCTGCTCCTAGAGATAAATGGCCTTTGTTTATTAAGGATATTCAATGTACAAGTGATTATTTAGGAGATCCTGCTGAGATATTTAATTATAATTTAGCTATTCCTGAATTGGGAAGTGGATTTCCTTATACATTTTATATTAAATTGAATCTGCAGCAGCTAGCTCCTGTTGATGACAGTATAACAATTCCATGCAGATTTAAGATAATGTCATTTATATTTGACAGAGCCTTGCCAAATCCTGAGACAGAGCAGATAAATCTTACAATTAGTTATTATCAGAATCCTTTAGGAGAGGTTGGAGAACAAGTTGAGGATGAGATAGAAGATGTTAAAGAAGGATGGCTTGTTCAAGGAGATTGGATTGATACTCTTGAGCAGTTTGTTAAATATTCAGAGATACTTTGCACTGGGATGAAGATGTATTATGAGGTGGTAACTAAGGCAATAGGAGCTAGCAAGGATGGACTTGTTAATTGCTGTAATCTGCCTTGGTCATCTGCTGCTTGCTGTCCTGCTGCTGCATCAACAGGAGTAGCAACAACTGTTAATAAAGAAGCACTTGAAAAAACTTTTAAGGCAAAGGTAAATAAGTATTGCAAATTTATTAATTGTCAGTTATGGTATCTTTCAAAAAATGATGATGGAAATAGAGCTGTGGAAGCATTTAAGAGATGGCTGAATAAAGCTGCTGCAGCTGACAAGCATAAAGGATATCTTGGAAATGTTAAGATTGAGAATAGTTTAGTATTGTCTCTTGCTTTTTTATGTCCTAAAGGTATTGCTTATAATCTTCAGAAAGCAAGACAAATAGATTGCTTTTATGCATATTGTCTTCAGCAAACTGCAGATGGAATGCCTGTAAGTGTTTGTGTAAGGCAGAGAGCGTTTGCAATGTGCAAGTATGTGTTTGGACAGATATTTAATTTAATTCCTTTTGCAGCTACTATAGCAGATATTTCAGAGGCAATTGGCGGAGCATTGGCAAATCCTTATGTAATGGGAGAGATTGCATTAAGAGCATCATGCAGATATGCTATATGTGATATTCCAAATGTTGCTGGATGCAAAGCATGCAGTATAGTTGAGTTTGCTAGCTGGGTATTAGAGGTAACATGTGATTTAGGAATTGGAGGAATAGAAGGATGCGAGCCATTTTGGGAAAGATTAGCACCAATTGAAGATAATTATTGTTCAAAAATAGAAGATTAAAATGTGCTTAAAAATCTGATAATGCCATAAATCCGAAAAACGCCATAAAACCTAACGGTTTTAATGTCTCGGATTTAATGTCACAGATTTTTGGCACATTTGTTTTTAAGAGGAAAACAAATGAAAAATAAGATTTTTGTAATAATTGTAATGTTTTTGTTAGTTATGAATGTTTGTTTTGCAAAAGAGGAAGGACAAAAAGAATGGGATGAAGAATGGGACGAAGCATGGTACTGGAATTCAGATAAAAGTTGGCATACTAGTGCGCCTTCAGGGGACGATAGGAGAGGAGAATATACTCATGTTACTAAAGAAGAAGATGAAACATGGACTGAAATACGTTATGATGAAAATGGTAAAGAGGAATCTGTAAGAAAATCAAATGTAAAAGGGAACAAGCCACCACCACCTAAAGATTTCTCTGAAATAGGAAAAAGACTTCCTGGAGTAGATACTAATAATGATGAAAAATATGATCAGCCAGGAGAATCACCGCCTGGATTATATTATTATGCAAATGGCGAAACAAAAGCTGATGGTTGGTATGATAAAGATAGATATTATTATAATGAGGATAGAAGTGAACGGTTAGGAAAGGGGTTTGATCCAGATACAAACTCATATATTCCTAATGAAAATGATAATGTAAGAATTAATGTTGATAATAATAATCTTTATATGGATACTAATGGTGATGGAGAGATTGATGCTTCTGGTAAAACTGATAGAGCTGTTTCAACAGACATAGATAATTATTTTCATGATACAGGGAGAGTCTTTGTAAAAGCGGGATTTGTTGATGAAGATGGAAATTTATGGGTAGAGCCTTTTAAAACAGAGGAGGAAGGAGGAGAGATAATAGGAGTAGAAACAACTTTCTATTGGGATAAATCTTTTAGTTACCGTGATCCTGATGCGCATTTCTGGGAAGGGTCGCATATGATTCTTCCAGATGGTACTGAGGTGTGGGATCCTGTTACTGGTGAACCTACTTTAGTAACTCCAGATGGAAGTGGTGGTTATTATATTAGTACAGCAAGTTATGCAGGAGAACCTATTGGTGATTATACAGTTGGAGCAGGTGCTGAAACAATTCATATGGTGGCACAACAAGAAGGACCTATACCTTATATAGCTGTATTAGATAGAGCTGCTGATAGGGTTATTTTTGATCCAGATGATCCTAGCCAGTCTTTTGAGATAGATGATGATGTTGTAGTTACATCTGAATGGTTTGATGATTATGATAAAAAAACAGATACTTATGGAAGACACATTGTTGTTCGAGATCCTGATGGAAATTTATACGTTATAGATGGAAATGAATTTTTGAATAATCTTTTAGATAGTCCTG
>JAHWIT010000086.1 GCA_019322455.1 Candidatus Woesearchaeota archaeon | reverse complement strand
TAGAGGTTTGTGTGTTGAGGGTCATAGAAAAATTCTCCCCATTCCTTTTCACTTTCACCTGTCAAATCCCTAACATAAACTTTCCCATCCCAATCAAAAGAGATTAATTCATTTAAAGAATCTCCATCAATATCAGAAATAACAGCAGACCAAACAAGTTTTGAGTGAGGAATTTGTAATTGATCCCCATCTAAGTTTATGAAATATGCAGTTCCCTCATAAGTAGACCCTGCAAAAATATAATTTTTTCCATTAAAATTACCAATAGGATAAAATTGATGATTATAAAGCAGGGGAAGATTGTATATCTTATTGACTCTTAAATCTCCAGCAGAAATAAAAACTACAAAATTCTTATAATTAAAATTATCTCTTATTATTAATACAAAATAATCTTCATCATTAAAATTTCCAAAAGACATTCCAAAAATATTAAACCTTTCGCTAATCAAATCCTTAAAGTTCATCTCTTCAGACTCAACAAAATTAAAATCTTCATCAATTAAATATAAATTTATATTTTCTATGTTATCAAATGAATCATACTTTATACAGGCTATTTGAGTATCATCATGAAATTTTCCCTGCATAACACACCAAAGAGGAAAATCAAATCTTTTTGGAAATTCATTGACAACTGAGCCATCAAGATTAAATGCATAAATAGTAGTTTTATTTGTTTTAATGCTATAAGAAGTTGATAAAATCTCAAATTCAGGATCATTATCTAAATTCAAATAAAAAGGAATATCACTTGAACTAGCCCCTCTACAATAATTACGATACCTCCAAATTTCCACAGAAATACAATCTTCTAAATTAAACAAGGGTTTTGACCAAAAGTTAAAATCAGAACTTAAATTACTATAGAAATATAGATAGCTATCCCAATCAACAAAAAATATCTCATTAAATCCATCCAAGTCTAAATCATTAGATAAAATTGTCCCAAATCCTGAAGTTGGGACGTGAATTAAAGAGTATGTATTGCTAGATGGATTGAATATATTTAGATATCTTTCCCAACCTTCAGAAGCAATAGTATTAATCAATAATACATCAGGATTATTGTCTTTATCGAAATCACTATAAATTGCTCCAAATTGAGCAGATGAACCTGAAATACTTAATGAATTTATTATATCTCCTTTATAATTATAAACAAGAAGATTTGGAGAAATTGAACCATCTTCAGAATAGGTTATTAAAATATCTTTATTGCCATCATTATCTACATCAACAATTGTAGGTTGATCTAAAAAAGAAAGATCAGATGAAAAAATGGTTTTTGGCCATCCTTTTTTCAAATCTTTATCAAAGTATATTTTATAATCAATAGTTTTTGTCACTCCTCCTTTTTCTATTTTTACAGTAAAATCATATGTGGTGGATTCAGTTATAATTTCTTCTGGATTAAATTCTGCAATAACCCCTTCTCTACCAATAATTTCAATTCCTTTACTGCTTCGAGTTTTTTCCTCTTCAACAATTAAGCTATCATAATCTTCAGGAAAAATTCCTTTGATAATAACTTGATCATAAACATTATTAATATAACTATCAGTATATGCATAAAAATCCCAAGGCATTTCAGGTGGTTCATCTAATCTAACAGCATTCAAAACATCAATCCTCCCATATCCCTGAGTACTAATATCTTTTCTAATATCAATAGAGGTAGATTTTAGAGCAGCTTTAATTTCATTAGGAGTCCACGTAGGATTTTTCTGCTTAATTAATGCTGCTGCTCCTGCTACATGAGGAGTTGCCATTGATGTTCCTGAGATAGCAACATGTTCTGTATCAACACATTGAGGTGCTCCATATTTCAAGAAAGCATCATTCCATTGTGCTGCACAGATATCAACTCCTGGTGCAATTATATCTGGTTTAATTATTATACCATTTGGCCAGATAACTGGGCCTCTGGAACTAAAATAAGCAATATTATCTGTTTTGTCAGAAGCTCCAACTGTTATTGCTTTTCTTGCTGTTCCTGGACTGCCAATTGTTTGATAACCAGGACCCAAATTTCCTGCAGCTATTACTGCAACAACTCCATTATTGACAGCTGTATCGACTGCTTGTGACATTGGATCATCTGGATCTCCATAACCGCCTAAGCTCATTGAAATAATATCAACATGATCTGAGAAATCAGTATCTTGATTTGGATCAACTGCTCTTTCAATGCCTGCAATTATCCAATCTGAATATCCCCCTCCTCCTGAACTTAAAACTTTATAAGCATAAATCTTAGCATCAGGAGCAACTCCTTTTAATGTTCCATTTCCTGCAGCAATGCCAGCGCAATGAGTACCATGTCCTTGGTCATCCATTGGATTATTGTCATTGTTTACAAAATCATAGCCCCCAATGACTTTACAATCTTCACAACCAAATCCAGGAGTTTTCACACCTTCAAAAATATCTTCTTCGTAATTAGAACCGTCGAGATTTGCTCTTTCTATAGTACTTTCTTCTATCCAGTAAATTTTTCCTTCATTAAAATTTATCTCTAGATCTGAAGGGTTTCTAAAAGGATTTTTTAAATAGCGTATTATTTCAACATTACTGCCATCAAGATTCGCTCTTTTTATTTTACCGGTTCCCCCAAAATAGATTTTATTATTCCAAGTATCAAGAGTAACAACTCTTATCTGAGTTCCAGGTTCAGATATAACTATTTCTATATTACTACCATCAAGATTAGCCCGCATAACTCTTCCATTTAAAGGTTCTGCCCAGTAAATTTTATTATTTACATTATCTATTGCTATATCAAATATTTGTGTATTATTTGACAATGAAGATACAACTGTCTCAACATTACTGCCATCAAGATTTGCTCTTTTTATATCATTTCTAACAAATTTGATAGGATAGATATATTGTAAAGAAGCCATCCAATATATTTTTTCATTAACTAAATCTACTTTAACATCTGTAAATCCTTCTTTTTCACCATCTTCATAAACTTCTGGGACTCGAATAATTTGTATATTCTCTCCAGACAAATCTGAGCTGACTATTCCTAGAACACTTGTCCAAAAACAACCAGGATCAAAACACTCTTCTTTTAACCAATATATTCTATTATTGATATTATCAAGTGCAAGAACATTCCCTCCTTTATACATATCTTTTGAAATTACTGTTCCAGTAGTATTGTCAGTCAAATTAATATAATTTATTTGATTGGTTGAGGAATCTGCCCAGTAAACTAAATTATTATTTTCATCTATATCAATCTTCCTAGGATAAACTGGAAAAAAAACCTTTTCACCTGTTCCACCTAAATCAGGATGAGTATAATCAACACCAGTATCAATTATTGCAATAGTAATATCTTTTCCAGTTAAACATTCTTTTCCTGTTATTGAACAATCATTTCCATCTTTATCTAATTGCCAGACATCATCTACATTTATTAAAGGAACAGAGTCCATTAAAGTAATATTAACTCTATAGTTTGGATAAATTGTTTTAACATAAGGAGATTGTTTTAGTTGTTCTGCTTCTTGTGTTGTTATGTTTAATGATATTCCATTAAAGACATCTGTAAATTCATTTGGTAATTTTGTATTTTGTTGAGATGCAACTGCATGGCCTGTTATAGATGGAACTCTAGCTTGAATATCTGCTAAAGCTGCACTATGTTCTTGTAGAATTCTATCTCTTTGGGATCTTATTCTAGAAGATTTTCTTGATTTGCTATAAGCAATTCCTACTCTTTTTACTTGGCCTAAAGTATATTTATATAAGGGTGATGAAGCTGCTAGCTCTGATTCTCTTTGCTGGATGTCTGATTCTAATTCTGCTTTTTTCTCTAGAACTGGCTCTTCTTGGAATTGGATTATATATCCTTCAAATTTAGGTTCTGGAAGTATCTCTTGTGTTGCTGATATGAATGGTTCTTGGGCAGGAGTTGGAGGAATATCTTGTTGAGCAAATATCAAAGGAATAACTATTAAAATCAGAATTATCCAGATATTTTTTCTGAATATTTTTTTATTCATTTTTTTAATTTTTTATATTTAAGTAGAATTTCTCTAATGCCTTCTCTGACTGCTTCTGCTTGGTTTGAAAAAAGGCCAGAATCAATTAATTCTTGAATTTGTTGTCTAATCTCTTTTCCTATTCTAATATGTACAAGAGTCTCTTTCTCTTTTTTCCGCATAAATAAAAGTATCTATTTGATATATTTAAAGCTTTCTATTATGTTATATTCATATTTATATCATATACTAAGTATCTATATGATACTTATTTGATATTCAATATTTTTTCTCTATTAGTTAATCCTTTAATTATTGTAACTTTTTTCTTTAATAATTTAGAAAGAAATTTAATTAATTCCTGATTTGCTTTGCCTTTAGCAGGAACAGCTTTAATAGAAATTCTTAGTGCTTTTTTATTTGTATCAAAGTTAAGAATTTGGTTTTTAGAAGAGTTTGGTTTTATAAGAACTTTTAGAGTGTTATTTTTTATGTGTTTTTGAATTTCAGACATATTCTTAACTATATTCTCTCCAAATATGCTTGCACTTTTCGCATTTGAAGAATTTTGTTGCTGGTTCATCTGCTGCTCTTGTTTGAACTTCCCAGAAATAGGCTTTTTTATATTGGCATTTAGGGCATTCTGCATCTGTTAATGGCAATGTTTCAATTTCCTTTTCAATGATATCAACTGCTTTTTGAGATTCTATTTTTTCTCTCATTACTGTATTTTGTTTTTCTGTTGTTTTGTAATTACATCTAGGACATGCTAGTTTGCCTTGTTTTGGCATTAGTATTGAACCACATTTAGGACAAAACATCATTTTATTTCACTATTCCTATTAGTTTTAATAGTCCAACAAAGGCTATTTTAATCCATCCAAGATAAGGCACTCTAAAAGAAGCTTTTCCTATTACTTTGTTTTGAGGAATCTTTGTTTCATCAAGTAAAGTAGAGTTAACAGATTTAGAATTATGGTCACCTTTTGTTTGAAAGTAGTATATACCATTTTCTTTCCGCTTTTTAATAACTCTATGGATTATTGGATCTGGTCTTTTGTTTTGGAAAACAATTACATCTCCTATATTAATTTTTTCAGGAGATGTGCCTTTTAATAACATTATATCTCCTTTATTAAAACCATTTTTGAATTTAAATGTAAGGAATTGTTGTTTTGTAATATCAATATCAGAATAGAATTCTTTTTGAGTACAGACAGTTGAATCACACATTGCTTTTGAGCTCCACCATTGATCAAAACTACCATCATGCTCCATTGAAGAGGAAACAACAGCAACAATTGGATGTGAGGTGCTTAGTAAAAATCCTAAACCTGGATAAACTAGGAATTTTATTATAACAAAGGCAAGTATTATATTGACTATCCAGCTCCATATAGAATTAGATTCCCAAATAAAATACCATGCATCTTTAAGAAATTTTATGACTTGTTTTTTGTTCATTTTGAAACCAATATTAGGAAAGTAATATAAACTTTATGGTTTTAATATATAAGATGAATCAAAATCAGTATTATGAAGGAATATTGCAGCTTAGAAATCCTTTGAAAGAGGTTATAAACATAATTAAAGTTTTAATTGAGAAAAGAAAGGGGGTTTATATAGCAAAAGAAGAAAAGGTTAGGGGAGGAGTTGATTTTTATCTAAGTGACTGGAAGTATCTTATAGATATTGGAAATAAACTGCAAAAGAAATTTGGAGGAGAGATAAAGACAAGTAGAAAGTTATGGGGTATAAAAAGACAGACAAGCAAAAAGGTATATAGGGTTGTTTTGCTGTTAAGACTGCCAACTGTTAAAATTGGAGATATTGTGGAATATAGAGGTAAAAAAGTAAAGATAAAGGAATTTAGAAAAAAGATTTCTGCTGTTGATACTGAAACTGGAAAAAGAATGTTAATTAAATATGATGAGATTTAAGATCTTTGTTTTCTATATTCTGCTATAATTTTTGTTAAAACATCTTGTTTAGCTAATTCTTTTTCTAATTGTGATTTTTGAACAAATGCAAATAAGTCTGTATGCTTTATTATTAATTTATTGGCATCAATAAAAGAAAAAGAAAGAGCTTGTAAAATTTTTTTTGTTGCTTTATTGTAGACAATAATTTTTACTTTGTTTTTAAGCTCTTCAATTGTTTTTTTAGAATGGATAGTTAAGTTATCAACAAATAGGATATCCTCTGGTTGAATATTTAGTACTTTATTTTTAAATATAAAATGTTGGTAACTAAGATTGTCTAATTTTTTAAGAATATAATTATTACTGATGTTTGTAAAACAATTGTTTAATTCTGATACTTGACTATTTAATTGTCCTATTTTGTTTTGTTTTTCTTTTAATTGGTTGTTTAGTTTTTGTATTGCTATTTCTTTGAATAAAAGCTTTTGATCTGTTTTTTGTTTTGGAATCTGAATTTTTGGTTTTTTGTTTAATTCTTGAAGAAGGTGTTCATTTTGGTTTTTTAGAAGAGTGATCTCTTTTTGTGTTTTTTTTAATTTATTGTAAAGAGTTAAGAAATCTTTTTCTGCGAAGGTTCTTTTTTCAATAACTTTTTTGATTATTTTTGTTTCTTCTTTAGGCTTAGTTAGGATATCTATTATTTCTGCTATTGGAATGTTTTGTTTTATACAGATTTCTCTTACATTGTCTAATAGATCCAGTTTATTTTCTTTTTTCAAGGCAAGAGATATTTTTTTAAGTAATGGTTTTATTTGTGTAGAGGCAAATAATGCTGCTGCTAATGAATCTGATTCATGGGTATTGTTTATTTTTTCTTTGAATTGTTTAGTTAGATTTCTTTTTTCTTCTATTGGCAGATTATATTTTGGTGTTATTATAGTAGAACCTGTTTTTACTGCTAGTTTTTGAATAAATTTAGGAGTAGGAGTTACATCACAACTTATTATAATTGGTCTGCCATTTTTTATTAGTATTGAGATTAAAGAAGAAAGAGAAAGATTTTTTTGAGAATTGATTTCAATTAAATTTTCATCAAGATCAAATATAGTATAACCAACTGTTGTTCATGGATCAATGCCTACTAAAAGCAATTTATTCATTTTACAATGCTTCCATTAGGAACCTCTTTTTCAGGAATTAATAGAACTGGCTTGTTATTATCATCTGCTGCTAGGATCATTCCATTTGAGATTTCTCCTCTTAGTTCTTTTGGTTCTAAGTTAGCTAAGAAAACTATTTGTTTTCCAATTATTTCTTCTGGTTTATAGGATTCTTTTATTCCTGCAACTAATTGCCTTAGTTCATCTTTGCCTTCATCTATTTTTAGAATTATTAGTTTATCTGCATTTGGATGAGGCAAGGCTTGTTTTATTGTTCCTATTCTTATATCTAGTTTTGCAAAATCTTCATAAGATATTGTATCTGGCATTGATATCACCTGATGTTTTGTATAAAAATAATTATATAAAGGTTTGTGTTTTTTAGAAGGATTGATGAAGATTTATTTAAACTGATTTGAACTAAATTTCTCTACATGTCTTGGCAAGTTTGAAACTAAATATTTAGCTGCTAAACTTCTAATCTGAGGAACAGAAAGCCTATCAAACTGCAAGAATATGTCTTGAGTAAGTTCTTTTCCTCTTAAGTTTCTATTAAAATTAATGTTTTGAAATAATTGTTGATATTCATAAATATAATCAGTACAAAATTTTAGAAATTGTACTAATCCTTCTTTATATTGAACATCATTACCCATTCCGATATAGTTTGCTAATCTTAAATATATTAGATCATCCCTTGCAGTTACAAGCTCAGTCAAATAACTAGATTGTTCATTTTTATTTCTATAAGCTAAACTAGTTTCTTCTTTAGCATATAACCTAGGAAATAATGCATGTGTTGTCTCATGAAGCAGTATAGATCTAAGACATGCTCTTTTTTTCTCTTTTGTTATTTCTTCATTACCTTCTCTTCCATACAAACCAATAAAAAATAGCCTATTCATTAATTCATTAGCGTTTTTAGCTCTTTTTCTAAAATCAGCTTTAGATGCTTTTTTCTTAAATACTTCAAAAACATGTTCATCTTCATAACCATGGACTATATATTTTTTATGCGGCCAATACATATGACTGTGTCTATGAGCTTTTCCAACCTGTCTTCCTTTTTTAAATCTACTTTTTATATATCCAACATTAATCTCTTCTCCAAGCCCTATTGAACTTATATCTTCTAGTTTATGTCCAAAAATATCTGCTGAAATCTTTCCTTTGCTTTTGATATAGTACGCTACAAGCGAAGAGATTTTTCCAAAAGAAGCAACCCGGAATTCAAGCGATACGTAAACTCCTTTTTCAAAGAAATAATCTCCTAAAAATAAACAAAATTCATTAACAGTTGAGAAATGACCATTATTGTGGGTAAGAATTCTTTTTTTTAATTCAGGATTATTTGCATATATGTGTTTTCCTAAAGGATTTCCAACTAATTGATGAAATATTGGAGAATAATCTTTAGAAGTTATTCTTTTCTTGCTTTCTATTAATTTATCAATAGATTCATAATATTTTTCACTTAATTTTCTAATTGCTTCAAGAGTTTTCTCATCATCTACTGTTAAAGTTGGAGTTACTTGCTCTTCTATTAATTCTGTTTTTGATTCGTAATCAAGAATTCTATCAACCAGACTTTTTTGTTCTGAAACCTTAACTGCTTTTTCATTAGATTTTTTTTCAACATCCTTATGACTACAATTAATTACACCAGTTCCAGCTAATAATATACTAGCAATATATAAAAACCATTTATTTCTCATATTAGGTTTAAAAATTTAAGTATTTTATAAAGATTGTAGAAATATAAGATAAAATATTTTTGATATTGGTAAAAGAAAGAATTAAATACTTGTAATAGATTTTTTTAAATATGAAAAAGAGGCTACTATTGTTAAGTTTATTCTTATTATTAATTCCTGTTGTTACAGCTATGCATGGGGAGATGACTTTGCTTGCTGTAAAAGAGACTGAAGAAGGATTGAAAGGAAATACTGCTGATTTATATTTAGATATTGTTTCTGGAAAAGGAAGGGTTTTTCTTGAAACGTTTCCATTATCAAAATTAGATACTCAGATTAGTACAAGATTTGCAAAGGAGATTGCTTGTGATTATATTGATAAGAATTGTGATAAGTATGATTTTTTCTATACAATAAAGAGTGATTCTTCTATTATTGGAGGGCCAAGTGCAAGTGGTGCTATTGCTGTTTTAACTGTATCTGTTTTAGAGGGAATTGAGATTGATGAAAATGTAGCTATGACAGGAACTATAAATAGCGGAGGCTTAATAGGGCCTGTTGGTGGTTTAAAAGAAAAGATAGATGCTGCTGCAAGAATTGGGATTAAAAGGGTAGTTGTGCCAAAAGGAGAGATTTTAGTTACAGATAGTGAGAATATAACAATTGATTTAAGGGAATATGCTAGCAATAAAAGCATTCAACTATTTGAAGTTGCTGATTTAACTGAGTCTATATATATTTTTAGTGGAAAACAATTGAAAGAAGAAAAAGGAGAGCTTGTGGTTGATGAGGTTTATTTAGATGTTATGCAGGGATTGGCAATTAAGTTATGTGATAGAAGTTTAGAATTAAAAACACAATTAGGAGAGATGAAGGAAAGGGGTCCAGATATAATTGAAGCGAAGGAAAAAGCTGAAAATTTTACTGAAAAGGGAAAGAATGCTTTTGAGCAAGGCAAATATTATTCAGCTGCAAGTTATTGTTTTGGAGCAAATACAAGATATAGATTTCTATTGCTAAAAATAGAAGGAGAAAGGGATTTTGAAGCATTAAAAAAAGAGATTGAAGAGTATGATAAAGAGATTGATAAACTTGAGATTAAAACAATACCTGATTTAGAAGCTTATATGGTAATTAAAGAAAGGTTAAGAGAAGCAAGAGATTCTTTAAACAAGAGTATTGGGTTATATTATGAATATGATCCAGATTATATTGAAAATCTAGCTTATGCAATTGAAAGGATTTATACTGCACATAGTTGGGCTGAATTTATTGGTGTAAAAGGAAAGGTTTTTGTTTTTGATAGAGAAAGTTTAAAAGATAGTTGTTTAAAGAAATTGAGTGAAGTAGAAGAAAGATATCAGTATGTCAAACTATTGTTTAATGAGGAATTAGAAGGAATAAAAAAAGAGTCTGATTATGCTTATGCTGATTTTGAAAGTGGTAATTATGAGCTTTGTTTGTTTAGGGCAAGTAAGGTTAAAGCAGAGGTAGATACAATATTAAGTATGGTTGGAGTTAAAGAAGAACAGCTTGATAATATTTTGGATAATAAATTAAAGGTTGTTAAGGACAATATAATTGAACAACAAGAAAATGGAATATTTCCTATATTAGGTTATTCTTATTATGAATATGCTAATAGTTTAAAGGATGAAAAATATAGTGCTTTGCTTTATTCTGGATATGCTTTAGAGTTAAGTAATTTGGATATATACTTTAAAGAGAAGAGTATAAGGGTAGTTGAGCTTATTAAGGAATTAAATGGTAAAGATATTGATAATAAGATTATTATAGTATTTATAGTTGGATTAATTTTGGGTATATTAATTGGATTGAGTTTTTATTATCGGAAAAAGAAGAAAAAATAAGCTTTCTTTTTGATTTTTTAAGGAATATAAACCCCCGCAAACGCTCCGAAGAACGCTTGCGCGGGAAAAAGAGGTGATAGATTATAATAACCCACTTCAAGAGTTAATCACTCTGAAATGGATTATTTCTATCTCTACTCTAAAGTAGTATTTGATATATATAAATTTTTCGGTATAACTTTATAAATCAATAAAAGAATGATAATTTATGAGATGTTATTTATGCAACAAGATAGGGCAAATAAAGCAGCAGAAAGGAAGAGCTGTTTGTTATGAATGTTTTTGTAGATTAATTGAGAAAAGAGTTAGAAAAAATGCTAGATTAAATAAGATTTTTAGAAGAGGAGATAAGGTATTAGTTCTTGGAAGCGTGAATAAATATTTTGTTAAGAGTATTGTTAAGGATTTGCCTATTGAGTTATACTTTAAGGCAAGAGAAGATAAAGAATTTGTTAGGAAGAAGAGGATTAATAAGATTATTAGGCAGGAGACTATTGATGATCAAGTTAATTTGTTTTTAGAAAAATTATTTAGTAATAAAAGTATGAAAAGTAAGCTAAGTAATAAAAGTAATATCAGTTTATTGGGTGTTGTGACTGATAAAGAAGCTAAATTGTTTGCACAAATTAAAGAATTGAGGTTTAAGGAGAACAAAAAGAACAAGGATGTTCAGATAATTTTGGATGATATGGAGAACAAGGATCCTGGTGCAAAGTTTAGATTATTGAAAAATATGGCTTTATTAAATAAGTTAAAATAAATCTTTATATTATTTTAAAATGGTTAAATTGTCTTATTTGTTAAATAGGTTAACATTAGTATTTATAATTATTTTAGTTAGTGGTTGTGTGATTGAAGAAGATGTTGAGGAAGAGATTATTGAGCAGAAAATTATGCCTATTGTAAATGATGATGGCAGTGTAGAAGCTGTTTATTTTTGTCCAAGAGAAGATTGCAGTAAGAAACTTTCTGAGTTTATTTTAAGTGCTAAGGAAAAAGTTTATTGCGCTTTTTTTGATCTTGATTTAGAGGAGGTTATAAATGCTTTAAAGGAAAAGAGTAAGAAAATTGATGTAAAGGTTGTTGTTGATAAGGATAATTATGAGATTGTTGAGGATTTAGATTTTGTAAAGCCTGATACAAGGAGTGCATTTATGCACAATAAGTTTTGTGTAGTTGATGATAGAATTATGAGTGGAAGTTTTAATCCAACTATTAATGGTGCTGAGAAAAATAATAATAATTTTGTGATAATTAAATCTTCTGTATTAGCTAAGAATTATGAAGATGAATTTAATGAGTTATGGAATAATGAATTTGGAAAAGGAAAGAAGGTTAAGAATCCTATTATTATTTTGAGTGGAAATAGAGTTGAAAATTACTTTTGTCCTGAGGATGAGTGCTCTGAAAAAGTGAAAAATGCATTAAATAAAGCTAAAAAGAATATTTATTTTCTTGTTTTTAGTTTTACTCATGATGGAATTGCAAATAAGATTGTAGTTAAAATGCATGAAGGTATTGATGTTAAAGG
>JAHWIT010000085.1 GCA_019322455.1 Candidatus Woesearchaeota archaeon | reverse complement strand
TTAACAAAAAATTTCAAAAAATCTCTTAAATCTTTTACAAATATATCTTAAAATTTAATCCAAAAATATCTAGATCTTTAACAAAAATTTCAATAACTTTAACAAATCTCTAATGGATTAAACCTTTTAAATCTTATTTAAATTTATTCCCAGTTCATTCCCAACATTGTCCCAACTAGGTTTATAAGCTCTATAAACCTTGAATTATTGTCCCAGAGGTATTCCCATTCTTTATCCCATCTACATTCCCAGTTCATTCCCACAATACATTTTATCGTCGAGAACAATCAAAAACTCATTCCCATAATATTCCCATTAAATTCCCAAATAATTCCCACATTTGTCCCATTAATTTTACTCATTTCCAATATAAAGCAATAATCATTGAATTAAAAGAAAAACATATTCCCAATAATTGTCCCAACATTGTCCCAAAACAGTCCTGGGAAAGTCCCTGGGACAAACAAAAGATTTATTAAGTTGCTTTGTTTTCTGATATTTGAAATGGGTTTATTAAAGAAAAGCGAAACTGGTTTGAGTAAAATTAATTCTTTTCTCTCTTTAGCATTTGCAAAAGTTAAACAAGATATGCTGCATGTTACAAACTGGCTAAACTACTTCCATCAAAAACATCAACAACATGATTACCGTTTAGACATGATTGAACAGCAGCTTGAATATATTCCAAAATCAAAAGAAGAAATAAGGCAGATAGTTGATTCCTACTACTCCTACGAACACATCCTAAACAAGGTCAAAGAACTAGGTCAAAGACTAGATGAATTAGAGAGAAAAAAACTTCAAGAACCTACAAAAGTGAGTGACTTAGAGCTTAGAAAAATCCATGAATTAAATCAAAGATTAAGTGATGTTGAGAGGAGAAAATACGAGATAAAAAGCAACATAAAAGAAAGAATAATCAAAAAAATAACCAAGAATTCAAAGGACTACGTAAAAAATATAATTGCCTCTCTAATCAAAAAATATGACAAAATATCAGCTCCTCAGCTAAAAGAAATGGTCGTAGAAGAGCAAAGATTATGCTCAAAAAGTTCATTCTACAGAATCTTGATAGAGCTTGAAAAAGAGCAGGAAATTGATGTTATCCAGGAAGGCAAAGAAAAGATATACTTGTTCAAAGCATCAATCACAAAATAAGCATTTTATCGTCTATAAAAATAGATTTTTGCTAAAAATATCAATCCTAAAATAGATTTTCCAAACCACAAAAATTTATAAATGAATTATTTCTTTTAAATTTTCTTAAGGGGTGGTATTATTGAGTAACATTTTGTTAAAAGAGGAAGCAATAGATTCATTAGGAAAACTTAATAAGAAACTTAAAACTATTTTCTCGTCAATATATGTTGAATTTGAAGATCATTTGGATGCAATCAATGAAAACACAAATGAGATCCAAACAAACTTTGAATATCTATGCAAACTTGATAACAAGATGACAAAGCTTAATGAAAGAATCGACGAAATCCACCTTATTTTGAGCAAATTAACAGGTAAAAAAACGCATAAAAAATCAAAACTAGAAGACATCGATCCTTTAACAACAACTGAGAAAAATGTCTTCTTAAACATCTACACAGAACAATCACCACTAACCTATGCTGACTTAGCAAGAAAGATGAAAATGCCTATAACCTTAATTCGAGAATACATCACAAATCTGCTGGAAAAAGGAATACCAATCCAAAAGACATACAAGAACACAAGACCTTATATCTTTCTTGATCCAAAATTCAAAAATCTGCAAGCAAAAAAGAATATCTTGAAAATCGAGCAAAAGATATTGGTTTAATTTGCTTAAAAATTTTAATTTTTTCTTATAATTTTTATCCTACAAAAATATAATCTTTGCTTAAATCTTTTAGCCCAAACCTTAAAAAAAATTCAATCAAAATTCAAAAAAACCATCAAAAAATTTCAGTTAATCTTTTTCCAAAAAAACCATCAAAAAATCATAGCTGAATTCCATCAAAAAACCCCATGTTTTTGATCAAAATCTACCAACTTTTATCATCAAATTGATTTTATATAGAAAAAAGTACGTCTAATATACATTAAACGTAATTTTCTAAAATTTTGAAAAATCAATCAAATCAACCCTTAAAATAAGCCATTTTTAAGCATTTTAAGCGATTTTTCAAAATTTTGTTAGTTTGGTATACTTTCAAATCAATCTTTATTCAGATTGCAGATATTTGATTATAACAGCAATTTCTGATTTTTGATGTGATCTTTTTTTTGATTTTTTGAAATCTAATAAAAATATCAAAAAAAACTTAAAATTTTATTTATAAAACTTATAATCATTGATTAAATATTTTAGCAATAAATTCTATTAAATCAAAGATTTTCATTAATAAACATTTTAATCAATAATCAAATTATTTGATAATAATTATCCTAATTTACTAATCTAGAATATTCCTACTTTAGCGTCTAAAAAATAAAATAATAATTGTATATATTGTGCTATACTATAAAAGTTATATTTAATAAGATATAATAATAAATATCTATTTAATAATATATTATACAATAAATAAACAATAAAATAATTGTTAAATAATATTTAATAAATCAATTATAATACAAAATATATATTAAAGAATATATCTCACTTTCAAGAAAATTTGTAAAAGTGAGAGTTCATATTTGAGAACAAAACAACACCAAATCCAACAAAACTCATTATCTTAAGAAAATCAGCTATTTTGAATAGTTTTTAAGCCAATTAGGCACTATAAAACGAGTTTAAATTATTGCTTTATAGGCTCTGAGAATCAAGAATTTAAAGATTTAAGCACTTTTATTTATTTCATTATAATTACAAATTTACCAATATATTAAACTAAATATAATCAAAAATTAAATTAAAATAGAAAAAGTGAGAATAGTATAATTTACTTAGATTAGAATAAGACAAATTTATATATAACCTTGTTCTTCTACTTTTCATGGAAACAAAAAGATTTTTTATTATCTTACTTTCATCTGTTCTTATATTTACAATAATAGCATTTATTGGATCTCTAATAACAGGATATGTAATTTATAGAAATTTTAATTCAGCTTTTTCTCGTAATATTCCACTATTAAGATCCATAATTGTATTCTCAATAATAATCTTAATATCTATAATTATTTTAAGAAAAAAAAGAATTACAAATGTTTAACAAAACTATCCTTCTTTTTTCTTATCTTAACCTCTCTTAAACATCTGTTGCAGAAAAAGCTATTCTTTATCTCATCATCTTCTACAATCTCTCCATCATAACAAAAAGGACAAACAGGATATGCCATCTCAGAAGGGATTTGGACTTATATATAAATTTAACTTCAATAAAAGATATTAGAAAAATTTATATACAAAAAGTACGTCTAATATATAGAGGTGATAAACTTCTTAGATAAACTCGAAACAGAATTAAAATTAAGAGGTTTTAGTAAAAAAACTATCTCAGCTTATATCTTTCATAATCAAAAATTTCTTGAATTTGTTAGATCAAAATCAGGCACTGAATTTCAAGCATCACTAAAACAAGGAGAAAATCAAAGACAGCCAGAAAACATAACTCAATCAGATATTAAATCTTATCTTGCTCATTTAATAAGTGAAAAAAAGTTAAGTCCAAGCTCAGTAAACTTAGCTTTATGCGCTTTAAGATTCTTTTATGAAGAAATTTTAGAAAAAGATATCTTCAAAAAAATAAGCACACCAAAACAAGAAAAAAAGATCCCAACTGTATTAACAAAACAAGAAATATTCTCTATGATAAACTCAATAAAAAATAAGAAGCATAAACTGCTAATTGAATTAATGTACTCTTCAGGCTTAAGAGTATCAGAAGCAGTTGCATTAAAGACAGAAAACATTAACCTTGATGAAAAAATTGCTAAAATAATAGCAGGAAAAGGAAAAAAAGACAGATTAGTAATCTTATCAAAAAATCTTTCACAAAATCTAAAAAAATACTTAGAAAAAAGAAAATTTACTTCTTCTTTCATCTTTCCAACTCAAAAAAACAAGCAAGAACATCTTAGCATAAGGCAGGCGCAAAAAATAGTCAACAAAGCAGCAAAACAAGCAGGCATTAAGAAAAAAGTATTCTGTCATGCATTAAGAAGCAGCTTTGCAACGCATTTACTTGACGCAGGAACAGACATCAGAGTCATACAAGAGTTATTAGGCCATTCATCAATATCTACAACTCAGCGCTACACAAAAGTCTCAACAGAGCAGATTAAAAAGGTTAAAAGCCCTTTTGATTCCTTTTAAAAAATCAACAAACTTTATATACGACTTCCTTTGCATCAGGTTATATTCTAAGATTTATTTAATTTTAGACTAACAAAATGCCACCTATAAAATTAAGAGAAAGAATAACCTTAGCATTAAATGAGTTGGATAAAGAATTTGAGCAGAGAGAAAAACCTTTCTTAGAAACAACTAATCTTAAAGAGAGAATAAAGCAGGAAGAAGAGCAAATTGACAAAAGCTTGGATGAAGCAGTTCCTACATTTGATGAGCTTCTTAACTTGCTCGATAAAGAGCATGTAATTATTCCAAGCGGAAAAAACCTTAATCTAGAAAAATCTGACAAAATAATCAACTCAGCTAGAATTATTTATGTAAGGATAATGATTGCTCTGCATCTAACAAGAGACCATGATTTAATTCAAAACCCAAAACTTAGAGCATTAAAAGACAATCCAGAACTTAACAAATATATTCCAATACAATCATTAAAAAAGAAAGTAAAAGCACATTTTATCTGTGCTGAACTTTATGCAGCTCTTGGAGTTAGAATAGATCCAACAATAGAAGATAGAAGCGAAAGAGTTGAATACGAAAAAGTCATTGAAGAAGGTAAATTATTATTTAAAAGACTTAAAACTGATGATTATTTTTCAAAAATAAGATTAGCTCATGACATAGGAGCTTCTTATAAAAGATTATTTGACTTGTTTGTTGAAGAAGAAAAAAAATCTGAAGAACGTTACGGAAAAATTGCAAAAGGCGAATCTTTTGCATTACATGATTATATTAGATATTCTAAAAAATGGTATAACGAAATGTTTGATATTCAAAATATTAATCCAGACATCTTTTTTGATTCAAAAAAAATCTTTCATACAGAGTATGAATTTAATAGGTATCTTCATGACATAGAAGATTTAAATGGAGTAGGCTGTGGTTTTCAAAATTATACAATTAAAGAAATTTCAGAAGAAGAACCTCAAAAATTTTTCACATGTTCTAAAGGAGGTAAAAATTGTAAATATAATAAAAAAGATTCTTGTACTTATTCACAAGAAAACACAACATATTATGAAGGTTTGATAGCAAGAGTAGAACTTATGAGAGAACTTTAACCAACATAACTCAATTTCTTCTTTTTCTGTTCTTCTGAAATCTTCTGGCTTTTGCTTAATAATTCTTTTAATTTTGATTCAAACTTCTCTGCTTGCTTTAACAATGGTTTATAATCAACATCTAATCCTAAATATTTATCAAGAATTTCAATAACCCTTGCAGCTGCTTTTGAATCAGGCAATTCACTATGTGTTTCTGCAAATATACTTATTACAGGCAGATTCTTCTCTGATTTTAATAATAAAATTCCTGTTGTTCCCATTATAATTCCTTCTTTTAAAACACTGCATCCTGCTTTTTTTAGCAATTTAGCCCTTTTTTCATCAGAAGTATAAAAGAATACACTTGTTTGCTCAGAAGGAGTAGCACTTCCTATACCTTCTAAACTTATTATCTCTTTTGCTTTAAGATTTTTAGCCATATCAACAATTGTATCTGTTATCTTCCATTCCAATCCAGTAACACCAATTATTCCGTGAACAATAATTATATTGTATTTTTTGTTGTAAAAGATTCCAATTGGCTCAACAACCTTTCCTTCATGAATAGCAACCATAGCAGGCAGTTCATGCAACCAAATCTTACCAATTAATTCTGTTTCTAAATGATCTATTAAGAATTCACTTGCAATTGTTCCAACTAATCCAAATCCAGGAAAACCTTCTATAATTACTGGATTCTTAGGCTTTTTTGTTAGTGCTATTTTCATAAAATATCTATTTTCTTAATAATATATAAACCTTTTTATTCTGAAGAATTAATCTATAGTTAATGAAACTTTATACCCAACTAAATCATGTGGATGAACATCCTTTTTTATTTTTAATCTTAAAGCATGAATTTGATATTCATTGCTTCTAGCATCCATATCTTTGCCTTCTCTTCTTAATCTTTTTGCTTCTCTTTGCAACCAAGCTATCTCTCTTTTTATTCTTCTGTTTTCTTTTCCATATAATTCTTTCATTAATTTTTTTTTCATGCTTCTCTCAAAAACATTTTTGCTGATAGACATCCAACCTCTTCCATACCAGCTGTAGAAATGAAACCAGAGTAATCCACTTTCTTCTTTTACATAATGTACCTTTCCTGTAACCTCTTTTCTCATTAACATATTCTGAATTTTATTTTTATTTTATTTAAACCTTACTAAAATCTATAGAAACATTTAAATATATTAATCAGTAATTATTAAAATATCAAAAAAAAGGTGATAATCATGTTTGAAATGCTTAAATTCAGAAAAGCTCAGCTAGGTATAATTGAAGCAAAATTTCTTTTCATAGGTATAATTATTGGAATAATAATAGGCATTGCAGTAGTAATTCTTGCAGCAAGAGGAATAATCCCATTAGGTTTTGTAAAATCCTTAGTTTGTGGAGCAGCTGCTAAAAAATAATTCTTTTTCTTTTATTATAAAAATTAAGAAATAAAAAAATTAAGGTTTTAAGTCAATATCTTTTGTTCCTGCTTTCTTTATAATATCATTCTCTAATGCCTTTATCTTTTTTAAGATATCTATTGATTCTTTAAATTCAGATATAGCCTTTTGTAAATTCTTTTTTGCTGCATTCTTTTCAGGCCCACTACTAAAACCTTCTCCTGCTTCAGAACGTTTAGTTATAATCTCATCAACATCTTCAAAATATTTTTCTCCAGCATCAAGTTTCTTACCCATCTCTTCAGCAAGCTCTTCCATTCCCTCTGCTTCTTTAATTATTTTTTGGTCTTTAAGCTGCCGCGCCCATGTAAATACATCAGTTGCTAAATTAAGTGTTCTTTTCTTCATTGATTCTATCTTATTTTTATTTACCTTTCTTCTTATATCATCTATATGAGTTGCTGTGTCTCTCATTGCTTCAGTAAACACTCCTACATCTATTCCATCTATGCTCAATGCTTCTAATTTGGCAACATCCTTTTCTATTTCATCAGTTTCCATATCAGTTGTTCTTTCAGCTCTATAAGCACTTCTTCCTAATCTTCTAAGTTTTCTTCCAACAAATGGTACTTTTTCTGAAAGTTTTGCTGCTGCACCGCTTGCACCAGATGGTCCTGTAACTACAGAATAAGCAGCATAAATCAAATAAAACCAATTAATAATAACAGCAATGCTTAATATTGTTGAAATTAATCCAATAATTCCAAATGCTAAATCTCCTCCAACCCCATCTAACAATTTTGAAGTAGTTGCCAAAAGAACAGCTGCAGCTGCAGCAAAGGCAAATTTCCAAACATAATCTAGTCTATCTGTTCCAGGAAACCATTTAAATATTCCATAATAACATAATATAGACAATAAAATCATAGGAATTAATATCAGCACATACCCAGCGCCAACAAATGTTTTAATAAGATATTCACTTGGTATTGCAAAAGTAGCAATAAGAGATATAATTATAGCAAGTCCAACCCTTGCATTCTTATTCCAATCACTAACTCCAGGAGTTATAGCAAGCAATGAATTAATTACTATAACAACCATTATTGCAAATATAATCTTTGCAACAACAATAGCTCCAGAATCAGGAGGAACTTGTTTTAATCCAGCAACAAAATCAACAGCAAGATATTTTAAAGTTGCACTATCCTTTATTATATCAATTAAGTTTGCAGCTTTAACAGAACCTGCAAACATGCTTATAAGAAATATTGACATTAATGTTAAAACAAGTATTTTTTTATTCATCTAAAAGCACCTCATTTAGCTATTATTAACTATAATAAAACTAATTCATGAACTATTATATTTAAATATTTCTATTATAAAGAAGTAATCATTCAATTCTTACTTTTGAACCAACAGATTGGCCAGGCATTCCTTTTTCAAAAAGAACTCTCAAAGCCCCTTTGCTGCCATGCAAAGCACTCACCTTTCCCTTAATCTCTTTACCAGCAGGCGAAGTCCAAACAACTGTTTTTCCAATTAATACTTTAGCCTTTTCCTTAGAAATATCCTTAGTTACTATAACCATTTGATTATCTTTTTGATGATGTCTTGCTGTTCTAAAATTCACAATTACTCCTTCCATAGCCAAAAAGAAAACCTGATTTATTTAAAAAGGTTTGCAAATTTATTTGCAAACTTTGAAAATCTTTGATTTTCATAACCTTTTATT
>JAHWIT010000084.1 GCA_019322455.1 Candidatus Woesearchaeota archaeon | reverse complement strand
TATTAAGTAACTAGAACCGAAAACTTTATAAATAAGTAAATTTATATCATATTAGGTGAAAAAAAATGGTTGATGATCTTGGTCCTACTGGAATTATAGATCCTGAAAAACGCGATAAAATTTTAAAGAAAAGTAAATCTTTAAAAAAAAATAAATTTCCTGATCTTGAAGGGATTGTAGATCAAGTTTACACTCTTATTCAAGGTCTAGGAATAGGTGGTTTTGCAAGAGTTTACCTTTCTAATGTTGATTTAGATAAGTTTGATTATGCTACTGTTGCTGCTTTTAGAGAAAAGAAAACAGGACAAGCAACAAATGGGATTCCTTTATCAAGAGATGCACAATTTGAACAAATTGAATCAAGAATTTTACAATTAAGAAATGTTGCTCCAAAAGTAAAAGTGGCTGTTCAAAAACATCCACAAATCTATCCTGTTACAGGACAGGCTGCAGTTAAAATTCTAGACCTTCCTATTCATTTAAGTGAAGATTCTATTCAAAATTATTTAGAAAGATTTGAAGGAGAATGGAAAAATTCAATGGGAATAATCCATCCAAATTTTATTCCTGTTTATGGTGGAGGAAAAACTGAATTAAATGGTAGAGAAATCTATTATTATGCTATGGAATATCTTCCAACACTTATTACTGATAAAGATCAACTAATGAATTTAACTACTCAACAATATCTTGAAATAATAAGACAAGCAGCTCTAGGTCTTCATGCTGCTCATAAGCATAGTATAATCCACAGGGATGTAAAACCTCAAAATCTTTTGATAAGTATTAATCCTTTTAATGTTAAGATTTCGGATATAGGTGTTGCAAAAGACCTTTTTAAAGATCATACAATGACTGCAGCAGGTATAGGTCTTGGAACACCTCATTTTATGTCTCCTGAGCAGGTAGAAGCAGCAAAAAATCTTGATATTAGAACTGATATTTATTCATTAGGAGCTACTTTATACACTTTCTTGACTAAAGAAAAGCCTTATGCAGATAAAGATGGAGCGGTTTTAATTAGAGCTTTAGCAATGAATGAGAAGCCAAAACCTATTGATCAAGCTAAATATCCAGCAAGATTAATTGAAGTTGTAGAAAGAATGATGAATCATAATAAAGATAAGAGACATGAATCTATGTTGGAGGTTGCTGCAGATACGGATGCTTTGTTAAAAGGTAAGCCAACTTCTGTTGAAAGAAAAAGAATGCAAAGAGAAAGTGCTAGAGAAAAAAGACAAATAAATGGAAATGGTCATAAAAAGAAATCAAATAATCTGTTATATACTGGAATAGTAGGAGCAATTGCTGCTGCTGTTTTAGGAGGAGTTTTAATGTTTTCTGGAGGAAAGAAAGAAGAAAAACCTGTAAAATTATTAGAACCACCTAAAGTAAAAGTTGTGGAGAATAATGTTGTTGAGCCAGTTGTTAGAGAACCAACTCTTTTAGAACAATATAAAGAATTTTGGCGTTTTTCACCAAAAAATATATATTTAGAAAATCAACTAGAAACATTTTTTGAAAATGGAAGTACTAATTTAGATAAATTAGATAATCTGCAAAAAAGATTAAATAAGATTTATCCTAAACTAGTAGAATTTAAAGGAAAAGGAGTTTGTGAAGCTGAAGAAAAGGCTGAAAAATTATTTCCATATATTGGAAAATTATCAGTAAGAAAAGTTTTAATTAAAGATTATCAGAGATTATTAGAAGGACTGAATAGTCCGCAAGGTCCTATAAATGCTTATATGTTGTCTCCTAAGATAGAAGAAAGAGTTTTACAAGCTTTTGAAAATCAATTAAGTGAAGCAAAAAGGAAAACTGAAAGCTTTAGAGAAAAAGGTCTAAATGTAGATGAGTTAACTCAAAGTTTATCAATTCAAAAAGGAAAAGTTTCTAGTTTATATGAAAGATTAAGAAATCAAAAGTCTAAAGAAGTAAAAGTTGAACCTGTTGAAGTAGAATCAAAAGTGGATCCTGTTGAAGAAGCTTATTCAAGATTTAGAAAAGAAATATCAAAGACTTTAACTAACGATATAATAGATTATATTGAATCTGCAACTTATAATCAAGACGAATTAAAGAAATTAATTGGAAAAGTTATAGATGCTCAAACAGAATTAGGAAAATATGAAGGTAGAGAAGGAGTAAAAGAATTGTCTGAAAAATTAAATGGATATCAAACTAAATTGACTAAACTTGATAGATTTGTTAGAAGAAATGATATTTTATTATCACAAATTTCTAGATTAGAAGAAGAAATAAATGAATTCTTAGAAAAAATTCCAAATGATAAAAGAAAGCATAGCAGTCTTAAGAGAAGAGCTGGAACTTTAGCATACCAAGCAAACAGACAAGGAGAAATAGCAAAACCATTAGTTGAAAGAGTAAAAGGTTATATTGAAAGATTAAAAGGAAAAAAAATTGAAGAGAAACCTACTGGAAAGGTAGTAGTTGTGCCAATGAATTCAGTTCTCTATATGACTTTTGATGAAGGAAGTGTTGTTAATCAAGGTAACAAATGGATTGTTAGGGATTTGAGTGGAAAAGGAAATGATGGTATTATATATGGGAAATTTGCGTTCGATCAAAGGAGTGGAAGACCAATTGTTTATAGTAGGCCAGAAGATGTTCCAGAACAATATGATTTGGC